>CAVITD010000097.1:0-3222 GCA_963645645.1 uncultured Eubacteriales bacterium | reverse complement strand
ATGAAGAGCTATATAAAAATAAGATGAGAAATTTTAAGAATGTAGGTTATTTTAATGATAATGTAATGAGCTTTGAAGATGCGTTTGATTATTTAATTAAGTATAATCCTAGATGGTTAGAGAATCCACAGATAAGTTCTTTATATGAACGCGTTCATGGGGATATCAGAAGGAAAGAAGAATATAGGAGGGTATTATGCAGTTAAGTAGAAGAAAACTTGATAATCTATTATATGGGTTATCTTATTTGGGTGCTGGTAGTCAGGGAGTTTGTTATGTTGATAAGAGTAAAGATTTAGTGTATAAGATATTTCATACATATATGGATAGAGAAAATTCAATGTATACTAAGGGAGATATTCTTATGTTTTCTGATGTTGTAAATGATACATATAAGTTTCCTAAAGATGTTATTATGGTAGGTGGTATAGTTGAGGGGTATACTTTAGAATATTTTAGGGGACATGATTTATGTCAGATGAATCCATTTAGAATTGATTTAGATAATTTTGAGAATTTGATATCTAAAGTTTATGAGGATATTAAGATTATTAGTGATAAAGATGTTTCTACTTATGATGTGTTATATAATATAATGTATTCTAAAGATGCATTAGCTATAGTAGATACACTAGAGTACTCTAAAAATAGTGATGTTTATGTAAGTAATAGATATAAATTTGATATTGGAATAAATAGTTTTTTAGTTGATAGTTTTTTTAATCATTTTGTTGATAGTGATACTATGCTTAGAGAGATGTATATAAATAAAGATGTTAGTTCTTTAGAGTTTTTAAGAATGTTTAGAACTAAGATAAGTGAGTATTTAGGGCATGAAATTAAATATTTAGAAGAGGCTAAGTGTTTAGTTAGAAGAAGTTATCCAGATTATGTAAGAGGGTAAAATATTAAATTTATACTTTAGAAATAGTAAAATATGTGGTAAAATGGAATAGTAAGGGAAGTGAGATAATGGATATTGTTTTATATGTATCTGGTGTTTTAGTACTTGTTATTAGTATTACGCTTATATTTTTTATTAGTAAAGGGGAAAGAATTGTTAATTTAGTTTATAAATTTAATATGTGTGAAAAAGAGATAATAGAGTTTTTAAATAATAAAGAGAGTTTAATTTTAAGGGTTATTGGTATTATTGAAAGAGAGTTAAAGAGTGAGTTTAAGGTATTTGAAGATGTTAAGAATATTAAAGTAAGTAAGCCTAGTCCTTATGAAAAGGATAAGCTTTTAACTAGTGCATTTGAAGAGATTACTAAGATATATACAGATAATCCTAACCTTAAAGAGATTAAGAGTTTTGATGGTATAATTAAAGATATAAATAAGAATGAGATTAAGTTAATTTCACTTAGAACTTTGTATAATAAGTGTGCAATGGAGTTTAATAGTATATGTAATAAGTTTCCTTATAAAGTGATATGTAAGTTTAAGAAATTTAAAGAGAGAACTTTATATGAGGGGAAGGAATTGAATGATGAAATAGAAAAAGAATTAAATTTTGTGGTTTAATTCTTTTTGTTTAAGTCCCAATTTATTTCTGGTATGTTGTTTTGTTTTAAAAAGTTATTAGTTCTTGAAAATGGTTTGCTACCAAAGAAACCGTTGTATGCTGAGAATGGACTAGGGTGTGTGCTTTCTATTATTAAGTGTTTTTTGTTTGTGATAAAAGCTTTTTTACTTTTTGCAAAGTTACCCCAAAGTATAAAGACTACTGGTGTTTCTTTCATGTTTATTAGTTTTATTATATGGTCAGTAAGTAAGTTCCAACCTAAGTCTTTATGAGATGCTGCTTTATCTTTTTCTACAGTTAGAACACTGTTAAGTAAAAGTACTCCTTGTTTAGCCCATGAGGTTAAGTCTCCACTTGCTGGGCAAGCGTAACCTAAGTCGTTATTTAATTCTTTAAATATGTTTTTTAATGATGGTGGTTTAGGAGTACCATCAAGAACAGAGAATGACAAACCATGTGCTTCTCCTACCCCGTGATATGGGTCTTGACCTAGAATTACAACTTTAACACTTTTGTATGGAGTTAATTTTAAAGCATTAAAAATGTTGTCATATTCAGGAAAACAAGTGCTTTCTTCGTATTTGCTTTTAATCATTTTCATAAATTTTTTAAATTCAACGCTATTTAAAACGCTAGATAATACTGTGTCCCAGTCATTATTAATCATTTTACTTCACCATATTGATTTTATCACACAAAGTTATTTAAGTCACTTAATTTGTGGATAATTATTAAATTTAGTGAGATTAGTATAAACATCATTATATCAATGAATTTCCATATTAAAGTTGTGTCTATGTATACTCCTAGAATTAGTGAAGTTAATATAAGAATTTTTGTAGTTAGAATAATTACTTTGTTATTAGTTAGGTGTGTTATATTTGATAAGCCTATATATATTCCTGAGATGATGCTAGAAGACGCTAGAAGTGTGATAATTAGGGATAAAAGGAAGTTGCCAAAGTTTTTGTAGTGGAAAGTAAATACGTGTTTTAATAAAGATATGTAAGAGGTGTCATTTATTCCGAACTTGTAGATATAAATTAAATTAAGTAAAGCAATTAGTGTAGAAATTATGAATACTATAAAGTATGAACCTAATACTAAAGTATTTGCAGTTGTTAAATCATTTTTATCTCCGACGGCACTTGACATACTGGTTGTACCTATTAATAATTCATTTAAAAATATACTTCTTTTTATGCCTATTACTAGACCTATAGTTATGCTTTTTAATGTGAATAAGTCTTTAAAAATTAGTTTGATTATGTTTGGTAGTAGAATTATGTTTTTTAAAATTGTGTATAGAGAAATTGATATAAAGAATATAGTGATTATTGGTACTAGCTTGTTTAGTATTTTTCTTATTTCGTCAACGTTGTTAGTTATTAACAAAGTAACTAGAATTATTAAAATTAAAGTGAATAATTTCTTATTTATTAACAATGTATTTATTATTGTGTTTGTTTGTATCATTAAAAAGAATATACTATATGTAGTTATGAAGATTATTGACATAAGTATAGCTAATTTTTTGTTTTTTAAGCCTTGTTTTGTGTAGTAGTATATTCCGCCTATGTAACTAGTCATGGTTTTTTCTTTGTATTTGCTACCTAAATAACTTTCTATGTAGATTATACTTGAAGAAATGATAGTAAATAAGTATATCCAAATAATGGTGGAAGGTCCACCTA
>CAVITD010000096.1:0-11892 GCA_963645645.1 uncultured Eubacteriales bacterium | reverse complement strand
CATTTTTACTAATTATTTGTTTTGAAATTACTGACATTTTCAAAAATTTTTCACACATTTTCAGTAAATTTAACATAAATTAAGTGTAATTAGTATGTTTATGACACTATTAAATATCTTACTTTTTTCATTTAATCTATCTTTACAAAGAGAAATAACCGCACCTATCGCGTCAGTATCCACAATTATTGGCGAGACAATATACGCACTATTCATAACTTCTCCACCTATATTAATGCCAGTACCTTCTTCACTTTTTCTTTCATTAATCAAGTTAAATATCTTAGTATCTATCTCCTTATCAATATATTCTAAGTTACTACTACTTATAATAGAATTCTTATCACTTATTAAAATAACATCATCATTCACTTTCCTAAAAGCATTAATATACTTTTGAGATATCTCTTTTATAGTCAAAGCTCTTTCATACTTCTTTAAAACTACCATATCATCCTTAACAAAAATACTTACATCTTCCCCATTTCTAATATTCAAATTCTTTCTAATTTCTTTAGGAATAACAATTCTACCAAGTTCATCTATTTTTCTTACAACACCTGTATCCATTTAAACACCTCTATCTCTTATTTTAAATAAAAAATTAATAATTATACTAGACAAATCAGTTTTATTTTTGTAAACTTAATGTAGGTGATAAAAATGAAGTATATAGTAGACGCAATTATAGAAATTCCTATGGGAACAAAAAACAAATTTGAAGTAAACAAAGAAACTGGAAGAATAACCCTTGATAGAGTTCTTTATAGTGCACTTACATATCCTGGAGAATACGGCTACATTGAAAACACAATAGCTGACGATAAAGATCCACTAGATATACTAGTATTAAGTTCATACCCAACATTCCCAGGCTGTGTTGTACCAGCAAGAGTTCTAGGTTATTTAAAGATTATTGATAATGGTTATAATGACGAAAAAGTAATTGCTGTTGTAGATAAAGACCCAAGATTTGATAACATAAACACACTTGACGATTTAACAGAACATCAAAAAGCTGAGATAAAAGATTTCTTTCAAAATTATAAAACACTACAAAATATAACAGTAGAAACTAAAAATTTTTACCCATTAGAAGACACTATAAAGTTAATTGAAAAAACAAAAGAAACTTACGAAAAAACTGATAACTAGCCAAAACTAACTATCAGTTTTTCTTTATCTTTTAATATTGCTATCTATATATATTAACAACTCCATAATATAATTAATGTAATGTTTCTCTAGATTTTCCTTATTCAAACTTATATGTATAGCATCTCCCCTAAAAGCAAAATTAAATCTCGTACAAATTCTAGTTGCCTCAATAAACAAATCTTCAATATTAAGTTTACTATACACATCATTATCTAGTTTTAAAGTAAATTTCATCTTATCATTAACCAACAACTTAATTTTAAGTTTATCAATTAACTTCTCAACTAACTCCTGTTTCATATAGATATCAATTTCATCACTTACTGTACCAAATCTATCTTTAATAACATCATACACCATTTCATATTCAGTAACACTATTAATTTCACTTATCATTTTGTGTATCTCAATTATAATCGCGTCTTCATTAGAGTACTCACTTCCTATATGTGTAGCAACATCGTCTATATTAGTCTCTTTTTTCTCTTCTTCCATCACTATACCGTTTAACTCTTCATTAATTAGCTCAATATACATATCTACTCCGACTGAATCAATAAACCCAGCTTGTTCACTACCAAGTAAATCCCCAGCTCCACGAATACTCAAATCTCTCATTGCTATCTTATAACCGCTTCCAAGCTCAGTGAACTCTTTTATTGCTTCCAGTCTCTTTTGAGCTGTCTCACCAAGCACCTTTTCCTTATTGTACATCAAATAAGCATAAGCTTGCCTATCTCCTCTTCCAACTCTTCCCCTAATTTGATAAAGCTGTGAAAGTCCAAATCTATCAGCATCCATTACTATAATAGTATTAGCATTAGGTATATCTATTCCATTTTCAATAATCGTCGTACTTAAAAGAACATCAAACTTACCTAAAGTAAAATCGTACATTATATCTTGCATTTGTTCTTTATTCATCTTCCCATGAGCATAATTAATACTAACTTCAGGCAAAAGCTTTCTAAACTTTTCTGCAATACTAGGCATATCCTCAACTTTATTATAAAGAATAAACACTTGCCCACCTCTAGCTTTTTCTTTCAATACAACATCCCTTAAAACATAAGCGTCATAACTAATAACATAAGTTTGAACAGGTAACTTATTAACAGGCGGAGTTTCAATTAAAGATAAATCTCTAACTCCAATTAAACTCATTTGTAAACTTCTTGGTATAGGTGTAGCCGAAACAGAAAGAACATGAACATTAGTCTTAATCTCCTTAATTTTCTCTTTATGCATAACACCAAATCTTTGCTCTTCATCAATTACTAAAAGACCCAAATCCTTAAATTTAATATCGCCAGAAAGTAACCTATGCGTTCCAAAAACAATGTCAATTTTTCCACCTTCCAAATCACATAAAATATTTTTAACTTCTTTAGCCGTAGTATATCTATTTAATAAAGCAATATTAACAGCATGATTTTTAAACCTTTTAGTCGCACTCAAATACTGCTGATAACTTAAAAGAGTTGTTGGACACAAGTACATTACTTGCTTATCATTCATTACAGCCTTAAACATCGCCCTAAAAATAACTTCAGTCTTACCATAACCAACATCTCCACATAAAAGCCTATCCATTGGTTTAGAACTCTCTAAATCTTTCTTAATTTCCAAAGTAGTCTTTAATTGGTCTGGAGTTTCCTGATAAACAAACTCACTCTCAAAAATCTGTTGCTCAGGAGTATCTTCCTTAAAAGGCTCTACCCTTGATATACTCCTATTTTTATAAATCTTGATTAGCTCTTCACTTATATCATGAATTTTCTTTCTAATCTTCATCTTTGTTTTTTGCCATTCAACACTATTTAACTTATGAATGACAGGTCTTGCACCATCTTTAGAAGAATACTTATATAGTTTATCTACCTTATCTACAGGCAAATATAATTTATCGTCTCCCTTATACTTAATCAAAATATAATCTCTTGGTAGCCCATTCTTCATTATAGTGCTTATTCCCATATAAACACCAATACCTGACTCCTTATGAACGACATAATCTCCAACTTCCAGTTTATCAATAGAATCTATCTTTTTACCCATCTTATAACCAGTATTATATTTAATCTTCTCTTCATGTCCATTTAAATCATTTTTTGAGTAATAAGCTTTACCTTCATAAACAAAACCCTCTAATAAATCTGTATCAATTACTTTGCTCTTATCAATTTTTAATTTCTTAATAAATTTTCCATCACTAGAGCACAAAAAGCTATTTTTTTCGTTTAAATCACTAACAAATTTATTAGCATCATTATTATAATTAACTATTTTTACAGCCTCAATGTTTAAATCTGATTTCCCATTTTCTATAGTATCAACAAATAACTTACTATCAGGCTCAATATCAGATAACAAAAAATTATAGTTTTCTTCATTATAATAATTAATCTGCTCTATTAAACTTCTTTCAACCATCTTTATTTGATTATAATCTTGATATACTAACAAAGGCTCATTTAAATAAGACAATATACTTGAATTGCTACCATTATATTCATCATTAACTGGCTTAATAACAACTTCTTGCGTATTTTGAATAGACAATTGTGTATTCTCATTAAAATACTTAATCTCATCTATCTCTTCATCAAAAAACTCAATTCTAACAGGATGATCAGAAAATATTGGAAACACATCAATTACAAACCCTCTAACACTAAAATCCCCAGTATTGGTAACTAAACTCTCTCTCTTATAACCAATATTTGTTAACTTTTCTATCAAATCATCTCTATCAATAGTTTTACCAACTTTTAAAATAATAGACTTCTCTTCAAAACTATTTTTAGCTGGAAATTTCTTCAAGAAACTACTTGTATGACATATTAAAATCTTATTTTCTATAGTATCTATATTATTTAAGAACTTCATTCTCATGTACATTAACTCAGGACTAGACGCGATAGCTTTCTTAGTAAGAAAATCATCATCCGGAAAAATATACACACTTTCTTTTAAGTAATACTGTAAATCCCTATAAAGTTGATTAGCCTCATTTAAAGTTGGAGTAACTATAACAACATTTTTCTTCCAAGCAAAAAACATATACAAGAGCATTTGATTGTATATTTCATTTTTACTGACATTTATCTTCATTCCATCATTAAATTTAAAATCAAACAAACCATTAAGCATAACATTCACCCATTATATTTACTCATTAACTTTTCAAATGGCAAAACTACAAAATCATCAATTATCCTATTAGTAGTATGAAACACATAATATAAATTATTCAAGTCATGCTTACTAAATTTTCCCAAGACATAATCAATTATATCTCCTTCAGGCTTAGATATTCCAATTCTAACTCTCTTAAAGTTTTCTGTACCTAAACACTTAATAATACTCTTAATTCCATTATGTCCACCACTTGAACCACTTGCTTTTATCTTGATAGTCCCAACATTAAAGTCCATATCATCATAAATTATTAAAATATCTTCTAAGTTAATCTTATAATAATCAACTACTTTTCTAACAGCCTGTCCACTATCATTCATATAAGTAAGAGGTTTAACAAATAAGATTTTCTCTCCATTAATTACCTTTTCAGCTATCATATAATTATCTTTCTTCTTAAAATTTGACCCATCAATATAGTTATCAATAGCCATAAATCCAGCATTGTGTCTAGTATTTTGATACTCTTCTCCTGGATTACCAAGTCCAACGATTAATTTCATTTCTTACCCTCCTCATACATACTATATAAAATATTCCTACTTACTTCATTTTTCTTAGAAACATACTTAACTGCATCATTAGGTTTAACACCAAGTTTAATTAAATCCATCACTTCCTTAAAAGAAGTTTCATAATCAACCTCATTCTTATTATTATCAATAACGATTACAATTTCACCTTTCACTTCTTTATAAATTTCCAAAGCCTCGCTAACACTACCTCTAAACACCTCTTCATGAAGCTTAGTTATTTCCCGGGAAATACTTATTTGAATATTTCCCAAGATTTTTTCTATATTTTGTAAAGTTTTATAAAGTCTATGAGGTGCTTCATATAAAACTATTGTAAAGTTGATATTCTTTAACTTCTCTAATTCATGAATTGCCTGTCCCTCTTTAGAACTCAAAAAACCATAAAACAAAAATTTCTCTTGATTTATATTAGACATATTTAAAGCAGGCACAAAAGCACAAGCGCCAGGTAAAGCTATCACATTAAAGCCATTCTTTATAACTTCAGACACCAATACATTTCCAGGGTCACTTATAAGTGGAGTACCCCTATCTGTAACAACGGCAATATTTTTTCCTTCTTTTAATAGCTCCACTGCCACACTACTAGCCTTAGCCTCATTAAATTTCTGACTTTGATAAATCTTCTTTTTAATATCTAAGCTATTTAAAAGTACACCAGTCACTCTAGTATCTTCTGCAAAAACTGCATCCACCTGTTTAAGCACTTCAACACTTCTATAGGTCATATCTTTCATATTCCCAATAGGCGTAGGTACTATATAACAATTACTAATTTCCTTATCATAACTCTTTTGTATCATAACTACCTCTCTAACATTCTATTAATTTCTTCTGTATAACTGCCATCACTATTGTGACAAATAAGCGGTTCTATTACCTTTAACCCAACTTTTCCATTCTTTTTTGCATCAATTAACACTAAATTTGAATTTTCTTTCGTTTTAGGATAAACAAACCTAATTCTTTTTGGTTGCAAATTATACTTTGTAAGCATATTTATTATTTCAACAAGCCTATCAGTTCTATGAACAAGTACCAAACTACCATTATTCTTTAGTAATTTCCTGCTTATTCTACAAATATCTTCTAAATTCAAAAGTATCTCATGCCTTGCAATAGACTTAACCATATTATCATTCAAATTACTTGTCTCACATACTTTAAAATAAGGAGGATTACAAGTTATTAAATCAAACGTATCTGTTTCAAATACCTTATCTAAATCTTTAACATCCATATTTAATAACTCTATTCTATCTTGTAAATTATTAATTTTAACCGACTCACTTGCTAAATCATAAATTTCCTTTTGAATTTCAACTCCCAATATATTAGACTTTGTAAGAGTACTAAGTATCATAGGTATAGGAGCATTTCCCGTACACAAATCAAGTATTCTCATATTATCTCTAAGCACACAAAATCTTGGAACCATAACAGACTCCAAGCTGAAATTAAAATACTCATTATTTTGGACTATCTTTAACCCATCATAGCCAACTAAATCATTAATTACATTTTCCACATTCATCACACTTACTTTTCAAAGCAACTTCAATTCTGCCTTCATTAGGAACATCAACAACATAACTTCTCTTCAATATATCAATTGAAACAACAGTCCCAGTTCCCTTTTCAGTTTCTACTTTTTCTCCTAAAATAGGCATTCCTTTTCTATTTTCAGAATACACTTCATCTTCATAAGTTAAACAACAAAGTAATCTTCCACACTGTCCATTAATTTTACTAGGATTAAGCGCTAAGTTTTGATTTTTAGCCATACTTATTGACACAGAATCAGCAAAATCTTTCATATAACTTGCACAACACAAAACACGTCCACATTGCCCAATTCCAGAAACTTCTTTTGCCTTATCTCTAACACCTATTTGCCTTAACTCAATTCTTGTTTTATAAATTGACGCTAATTCTTTAGCCATATCCCTAAAATCTACTCTTTGATCAGCTAAAAAGAAGAACATTAATTGATTTCTTTCAAAAGTAAAACTAGCTTCAATTAAATTCATTTTAAGTTTTAACCTCTGAGCTATTTTTTTGGCAGCATTTAAAGCTTCTTCAGCATCCCTTAAATTAGATTCATGTATTTTCAAATCTTTTGGTGTTGCAAGTCTCACTACATCTTTCATATTACTTAATTCTTCTTCATTAATAATATTACTCATTATAACTTTACCGAGTTGAAGACCTCTTTCAGTAGTAACAACAACAAAGTCTCCATCTTTTATCTGCAAATCATTACCATTGAAAAAATAATACTTTCCATTCTCCTTAAAATTAACAGCAACTACATTTTTCATTTAATCACCTACCATCTCACTAATAAGTCTTATCATAAATAAATTAATATTCAAATTATACTCAAGTTTGTTTTCGCTCTTACTAAGTACCAACATCTTTCTAATAATATCCTTTGTAGAATTTAAATCACTCACATACTTTAACTCACTAAGATAATCTTCAAAATAAACAATATCTCTACCCAATATAAGATTAAAAACATCACTATAAAAGTATTTCATAATTTTCAGCATATTAATTACATTATCTTTTTCTTCCTTCTTACTAATTATATCATACAAATACCCAAAAGAAGAAGACTTTTTTTCTTCTATAAGCCTAATTAATTGAATTGTTTTAAGAATCACTTCATTTTGATAGCTCTTAATATCAAAAACTTTCATATTTTGTATGGATAAAACCTGACATCTACTCTTTATAGTCGGTAAAATCTTATTAATATTAGTAGTTATCAAAAAAGCATAAATATTACTTTCTGGTTCCTCCAAAAATTTTAGTAGTGAATTAGCAGCATATTCATTCATTTTATGAGCTTCATTAATTATATACACTCGATTTTTATGAGTTTGACTGTAACTCTTAAGTTTATCTTGTAGTTCCAATATTTGTTCTTTAATAATTTTATCATTTTCAGGATTAACAATAACTACATCACTACAATTATCTATATCAACGCTTTCTTCAAAAAAATAATGATTTAACAAGAAAGAAAGTTCCTCTTTAATAACAGAATATTCAGTATTACACACCAAAAAAGCATGACTAATCCTATCTTGACTAGCCATTTGTTCAAAATAATTACTAAGCTTTTCTTCCATAATACCACCTACTATCACATAAAATGCTTTAAAAATGCAAGACCAAACAAAGCAGGAATACCTAATAAACTTACAAATATAACACTTACAACATTAATAGGTATTATAAACCCTGCACTTGAAGTAATCAAATCAACTGTATAAAGCATACATAAAGCCATCACAAGCCTTTTAATAACTAATACTATAAATTGCATAATATCCTCCAATTAATAGTATTAACTTAATCATTATTTATGACAAAAATTTTCTATCATCAATTGCTCTAATAATTGTTAATGGGTCTAAATACTCAATATCAGCACCCATTGGAAGTCCATAAGAAAGTCTAGAAACTTTTACATTCTTTTTCTCTAATAATTTCTGAATATAAAGACTAGTCATTTCTCCTTCTACAGAAGGATTAAGTGCAATTATCACTTCTTTTACCTCATCATTAATACGCTCAGTAATCAAAGAATTTAAATTAATATCCTCAGGATTTACTTCATCAATTGGAGATATTAATCCGCCTAACACATGGTAAACTCCACTATACTTTCCAGTCTTTTCAAACATAAACACACTTTTTGAGTCTTCCACAACACAAATAGTAGACTTATCTCTATGTTCATTATCACAAATATTACAAGTTTCTTTATTAGTTAAATGTCCGCATACCTTACATTTTCTCATATTTTCCTTAAATCTCTTTAAATTAACTGCGAATTCTTCTATTTTATCAATATCAATTTCATTAACTGCATAAACATATCTTTCAGCTGACTTTTCCCCCACACCAGGTAATAACTGAAAACTTTCTTTTAATTTTTCAAATTCATCAGGATAAATCATTATACTAGAAAAGTCCTCCTAAACCACCAGTATATTTACCCATTTTCTCTTCTTTCATTTTTGAAATTTTCTTTAATCCATCATTAACAGCAATTAAAATCATATCTTCAAGCATTTCTTTATCACTTAAAACACTATCGTCAGTAATCACTACACTTTTAACTTCATTCTTACCAGAAATAGTTACCTTAACTGCTCCACTAACACCTTCAAAAATAGTATTTTCTATTTCATTATTAGCCCTTTCTAAATCTTTTTGTACTCTTTGAGCTTGTGCCATTAAATTTTGTATATTCATAATTTCCTCCTATCTAACACTTATTGTGTCTTCTCCAAATAAATCTAATGCTGAGTTTTCTAAATCATTAAAACTCACACCCATATCTAATTTTACATCATTTTCATCAATAAATACATACGGAATTTGATTTTTTTTATTTTTTATAAAATCTTCCTTTATCCTTTGCCATTCTTTTGTTGTTACAGCAGCCACTTTATATCCAACATCAAACACTTCCTTAATAAATAATTCAATTTGTTTATAATTATTATCAAATAAAGTCACATCTTCTTCACTTTCAAAAGCAAATAACAAATATTTTTTAGAAGCAACAACAACATGACCATCCAAAAGCAAAATTGAAAGAGTATTATAAACCTTATTAGAAACATAATCGCCTATCTTATCGTACGACTTAACTATATTGTTTAAAATATTTTTATCCGCTTCAGCTAAAACATTATTAATTCTTATGCTCTTTAAATCGCCATTAATTGTATCACTTGAAGTGTTAACTGTTTCTTCATTTATAGTTTCATCATCTGATTCTTTGTTAATATCTAGTTCTTCTTTATTTTCTTTGATATTAGATATGTTGATAACCTCTTTATTTTTAAGTTCAACTGTTTGAGAACTGTTAATATCTTCTTTTTTTGCAAAATGATTATCTTCTTTTTTAGGAATATTGTTTAAAACTTCTTTTTTAACACTTAAATTATCTTTAGAAGACAAACTATTACAAATATTAACCATATAAATATCAAAAAGCATTTTAGGGTCATTAGAATTTTTTAATTCTCTTATAAGTTCATTTAAAAGAGATGTGATAGAAATTAATCTATCAAAAGGTATATTAATAGTATCAAGTTTTGAAGAGTAATCCTTATTAAAATAACTATCCACCTCTAAATTAATACTCAAATCTCTAACAATTGCTAACATTCCATCAGCAATATCTTTATAATTCTTGCCTTCTCCATAAATTTTATCAGAAATATTTAAAATAGAAACATAATTACCAGTTGAAACCGCATTTAACAAGTCAAATAAAGTATTTTGAGAAATCCTACCAGATAACCTATCAATTTCTTCCAAAGTAACACTTTCCTGTGGTAAAGATATAACCTGGTCAAGTAAATTAATCGCATCTCTTAATCCACCATCAGAAATCTCAGCAATATATTCTAAAATTGATTTATCAACATTTTTTCTTTCCTGAGTAGCGATATATAGAAGTCTACTAACCAAATTTTCTTTAGAAATCTTATTAAAGTCAAATCTCTGACACCTTGACAAAATAGTCAAAGGTATCTTGTTTGGCTCAGTTGTAGCTAGAATAAAAATAACATGACTTGGTGGTTCT
This sequence comes from uncultured Eubacteriales bacterium, assembly GCA_963645645.1. GTDB lineage: Bacteria > Bacillota_I > Bacilli_A > RF39 > UBA660 > CAG-628. The sequence goes on along the minus strand of CAVITD010000096.1, from coordinate 1,380 downwards.
TCAAGTGTCTTTAACAACGCATTAAACGCGCCAGTTGACAACATATGTACTTCATCAATAATGTAAATCTTATACTTACAAAAACTTGGCAACAATTTAACATTATCTCTCAAAGTTCTAATCTCATCAACACCATTATTACTAGCCGCGTCTATTTCTATAATATCACTATCATTAATCTCTAAATTCTTACAAACATCGCACTCACCACATATATCTCCATTAAAATTAAGACAATTCACAGCATGAGCAAGAATCTTAGCAATACTAGTTTTACCTGTACCCCTTGGTCCAGTAAATAAATAAGCATGGCTAACTTTATTATTTAATATAGAATTCTTCAAAATATCTACAACAACTTCTTGTCCAACCACACTTGCAAAATTAGATGGTCTATATTTTCTATATAAAGCAGTATATGCCATTATATCGCCTCCAAACTACTTAATAATATATCACATACCTGTGTATAAGTCAAGCAATCAATTACATTTGTTCGCTAAATTTAATTATTTTCTAAGAGTATCAAAAAAATCTGTTAACAACCTAGAATATACGTCATTTGTACTGTCATTTAACTTAATAAAATTCGTTTTATTAACCACATTTTTTGTCTTATCACACAAATAATAAACATTTCTAACTCTAGCCTCCTTAATAACTTCACGACACATAGCACAAGGCTCCAAAGTAACATATAAATCACAGTCAGTTAATCTCCATGATTTTAACTTTTTTGTACCTTTTAAAATACACATTGTTTCAGCATGACCTAATAAACTATTATTTCTAAACCTTTTATTATAAGCTTTTGATACTATCTTATTATCCTTAACTAAAAGTGCCGCAACTGGTATGTCGCCTTTCTTATAAGCTTTCAAAGCTAATCTATATAAAATTTGTTGATAACTTTCATTCATAGATATTCTCCTTTAAAAAAAGTGCACATGAATGATTAATGTTAAGGCTGCTATCTTCCGATTCTGACCTGGTTCCACGTCATCCATTGCACGAGTACATTATAACACAAAAATCAAACTATTCAAAACAATAAAGCACTTATGTTTCACGTGAAACATTGTTTTAATTTTTATAAAAGTGTTAATAATCATACCTGCACGTTAAAATCATTAAAATTTACTATATAAATAGTTAATATTACTCTGTTCAACATGCAAAGAAATTAAATATTACAATTAACCATTTAATTATATTTTCAAAAGATATTTAATGTTCCACGTGAAACATTAAACCTAAGCATATTTTAAGATTTATGCAATAAAAAATTATTTATTTAAATTTTTATAAAAAAGCTCATTACTTAAAGTAATTATTAAATTTTTTCATAATTCAATTTTATTAATGTTCCACGTGGAACAT
>CAVITD010000095.1:0-3878 GCA_963645645.1 uncultured Eubacteriales bacterium | reverse complement strand
AAGCATTATATATAAGCCTATACTTTCTTACATTTCTACCAACTAATTTTTTTAATTCTTCATTTGTCATGTCTTACCTCCATATATATTTTCCATGATTCAATTATAGAAGAATTTCTTCTAAATGTCAATAGAAGTAATTCTTCTGTGATATATTTAAGTAGAGGTAAAAGAAAATGAATAGATTAAAAGATTTAAGAGAAGAAAAAGACCTAAGACAAATAGATATATCTAAATACTTAGGAATGAGTCAAAGAAACTATAGTTACTATGAAAGAGGAGTAGCCGCATTAACAGAAGAAGTATTAAATAAATTAGCAGACTACTATAACACAAGTGTAGATTACTTAATATGTAGGACAGACAATAGAACACCATATAAACAAAGTATACTAAAAGAAACAACAAAAAAGCAAAAAGAAAATAAATATTAAATACCCAAAAACAAGCATTTTTAGTTACAATGAGTCTGCAAATCATTTTGTATAAAAAGAAATATTTCCATTTTTAGTATTCAATTTTAATTCTTCAATAAAAGTTTTCTTACATCATTAATACTACTTGTAAACTGATTACATATTAAACACCTTACTTTCTTTTTACTAGATACTAGTTCAACCCTTATTATTCCATTATTTCCTTTCTATTTAATCCTAATAAGATATAATTATTCTTTCTAACCTCCTTGATACAAATATTACTTGTATATGTCAATACAAATATAAATTGTATGAAATAATTTTGATGGTGAAAAGATATGTTAAAATATAGAATAAAAGATTTAAGAGAGGATCATGATTATTATCAAAAAGATATTGCCAAATTGTTAAATATTACACAACAACAATATAGTAATATTGAGAATGAAGTATGTTCAATTACAGCTGATGATTTAATAAAACTTGCAAAATTTTATGGTGTTAGTACTGACTATATTTTAAAATATACTAATGATAAAAAAATAAATAATAATGAAAAATAGAGTTTATATTACAATAAAACAGAGTTAATTTAGCTCTGTTTTATTACTATATTTACTATTTTATTAGGTACTACTATTTCTTTTAAGATAGTAGTATTTTCTAAATATTTTTTTACGTTATCTAACTCTTTTGCAAGTCTTAGAGTTTCATCTTTATCAGTATTAATTGGTATGTTCATAGTACCTCTTAGTTTACCATTTATTTGTACTGCAATGTTTACAGTGCTTTCTTTTGTTTTTTCTTCGTCGTATATAGGCCAAGAGCTTTCACAAATTGTTTTACCTAAAGAATATTTTTCATTTAGTTCTTCAGTGATGTGTGGTGCAATTGGGTTTAGTAAAGTAAGAAGTATTTTGTAGTCATCCTTTGTTATTGTTTCGTTTTTCTCTAAGTCGTTTGTTAGTATCATAAGTGAAGATACAGCAGTGTTAAATTTAAGGTTGTTTAAGTCTTCAGTTACTTTTTTAATTGTTTGGTGTATTAGTGTTTCGTTAGTGTAACCATCTTTATCACTTAGTTTTTCTCCTAACTTATATATTCTATCTAAGAAACGTTTGCAACCTCTTAGTGAGTCAGTTGACCACGATACCGCTTGTTGATAATCTCCTATAAACATTTCGTAAAGTCTTAAAGCGTCTGCTCCAACTTCATTTACAACTGTATCAGGGTTTATTACGTTACCTTTTGATTTAGACATTTTTTCTCCATTAGCACCTAATATCATGCCATGTGAAACTCTTACGTCTATCATTTCTTTATTTGGAACTAAGCCAAAATTATAAAGCATTTGTACCCAAAATCTTGCATAAAGTAAGTGTCTTGCAGTGTGTTCCATTCCACCATTATACCAGTTTACTTTACCCCAGTATTTCATTGCATCCATACTTGCAAATTCTTTATCGTTATGAGCATCCATGAATCTTAGAAAATACCAAGAACTACCAGCCCATTGTGGCATTGTGTCTGTTTCTCTAGTTGCCGGACTTCCACATACTGGACATATAGTGTTTACCCAGTCAGTGATTTTTGCAAGAGGGCTTTCTCCTGTGTCAGTAGGCTCATACTCTGCTACATCTGGAAGTAAAAGTGGTAAATCTTCTTCTTTCATTGGAACCCATCCACATTTAGGACAGTTTATCATTGGAATTGGTTCTCCCCAGAATCTTTGTCTACTGAAAATCCAGTCTCTCATTTTGTAGTTGTTTACTCGTCTTGCGATACCCATATTTTCTAGTTTTTCAGTGATTTTTTCTTTTGCTTCTTCTACAGTTAAGCCAGTAAATTCTTCTGAGTTTATAAGTTTACAACACTCACCTAAATAGTCTTGTTTTTCAAAGGCAGAAGAAGTAGTGTCTCTACCGTCTATTACTTGCAACATAGGAATGTTATGAACTGTTGCGTACTCAAAGTCTCTTTGATCATGACTAGGAACAGCCATTACAGCACCTGTACCATATGAACCTAATACAAAGTCTCCGATAAATATTGGAACTTCTTTTCCATTAACTGGGTTTATTGCTTTTAAGCCTTTTAGTTCTACACCTGATTTTCCTTTATTTAGTTCTGTTCTATCCATATTTGATTTTTTTAGTGTTTCTTTAATGTATTCATTTACTTCATCTTTGTTTTCTATTCTAGGCATAAGTTCTTTAATAAGTTTACCATCTGGTGCAATTACAAAGAAAGTTATTCCATATATTGTTTCTATACAAGTTGTGAATATGCTAAATTTTCCTCCGCCTACAATATTTATGTCTACTTCTACACCAGTAGATTTACCTATCCAGTTTATTTGTCCAAGTTTTACTTTTTCAGCAAAGTGAGTATCGTTTAGTCCAGTAAGTAAGTCTTCAGCGTACTCGCTCATTTTAAGCATCCACTGACTTTTTTCTTTTTGTTCTACACTACTTCCACATCTTTCACATACACCACCTGCTGCATCCTCGTTTGAAAGTACCATTTTACAGTTTGGACACCAGTTAACAGGTATTGTGTCTTTGTAAGCCATGTTGTGTTTAAAAAATTGTATGAATTGCCATTGTGTCCATTTATAGTATTCTGGGTCAGTTGTTGAAAATTCTCTACTCCAGTCAAAACTAAAACCTATTCTTTTCATTTGTTCTTTAAAATGTGTAATAGCTTTGTTTGTTACATCTTTTGGATGAGTGTGCGTTTTAATTGCGTATTGTTCAGCTGGAGCACCGAATGCGTCAAATCCCATTGGAAATAATACGTTATATCCTTGCATTCTTTTCATTCTCGCCATTATATCATGTGCAGTATAACTTCTTACGTGTCCAACGTGAAGTCCTTCTCCACTAGGGTATGGAAACTCTACTAGTATGTAGTATGGATTAGCCCCTTCATTTTTTACTTCAAAAGTATGGTTTTTCTCCCAAAAATTCTGCCATTTCTTTTCTATTTCTTCAAAATTATACATTTTTATCAAACTCCTTCTTTTTATAAAATATAAAAGCTAGTCATTTGACTAGCTTTAGTTTATGCCTATCGGCACCTGTCATAGTATATACCAAAGGTATGATACTGTCTAAGCATTTCTGCTCCTGTACTTATATAGTACACTATTATCCTATTCTAGTCAAGTATTTTTATTCATTTTAATTCATTTTCATTCATTTTTATTCATTTTTTTAGTCTTTATAAAACAAATTCTTCTTTGATTTGTTCATTTATTTGTTTCATTAATTTCTCAGATATTCTTATTTTTTTAATATAATCATATTCATTTATCGGTGGCATTATTGACAATTTGCTAATTGTTTTCATGTGTTCAATTAATGCATATGAGCTAATATTATCTCTATTGCTATAATACTTTAAACATTCTTTTATTTTACGTTTTTTTGATTTATTGGTTTCCAACTCATATAATTC
>CAVITD010000094.1:0-8019 GCA_963645645.1 uncultured Eubacteriales bacterium | reverse complement strand
GTCTTATCAAATATTATATTTTTTGCACTACTTAAACTATCTAAATAATTACTACCCTTTACCAAAATACCATTTTTACTACACACACCAATTCCAGTAAAATAAGATAACGGCACGCTTATAGCAATTGCGCATGGGCAAGATATTACTAAGAATGTTAGTCCCCTATAAATTGAAGAAGACACGCTTACTTTGAAAAGTGGAAGAACAAGCATAACTAAAATACTAAGTACTAATACAATTGGTGTATATATTTTACTACCTTTACTTACTATAGTTTCAGTTTTAGTTTTCTTATCAGTTGCAGACTCAAGCATTTCAAGTATCTTACTTACAGTAGAATCTTCAAACGTACTTGTTGCTTCAACCAAAATAACATCTCCTAAGTTAATACTTCCTGATAAAACTTTATCTTCTTCTTTAATAAAAACAGGTTCACTTTCTCCAGTAAGTGCAGAACTATCAATTGAACTAGCTCCACTCTTAATAATTCCATCTACTCCAATTTTTTCTCCCTTTTTAACCAAAAGAATATCTCCTACTTTAACGTCTTCTACTAAAATATTCTTAACTTCTTTACCAACTTTAATATTAACAGTTTTATCAGTCAAATCCATTAAATCTTTTATAGAATTTCTAGAATTATTAATAGCTTTTTCCTCAAGTATTTTACCTATTGTATATAATGTAATTACCATTATTCCTTCAAGAACATTACCAAGCGCTAGTGCACCTAAACAAGAAACTGTAATTAATAAATTTTCATTTATTGTTTTACTCTTAATTAATAGTTTTAAAGAATTTATTATACATCTATATAAAAGCATAGAATAACTTATTACATAAAGTATCCATTTTAAATATATAGGCATTTTAACAAAATATCCAATTAGTCCAATAATAATAGCGATAACTAATATACTAAAATGATATTCTTTTTTAATATTTACTTCTTCATCTGTAATAAATGCATCAGGCTCTACTTCCTTAACAAGTTTATTTAACTCTTCAAGTGTAAACTCTTTATCTGATCCATAAATTAACTTCTTTGTATTAAAGTTAACTATTACGTTTTTAAAGTCTTTATTCTCATTTAAACTTTCTTCAACTTCTCTCGCGCAATTAGCGCAGTCTAAATTATTTATATTGTATTTATATTTTTTCATTATTTTTTCTCCTTATGTCCAATATGGTATAAAGCTACTTCAAATACTTCGCTTACGTGTTCATCATCTAATGTGTAATATACTTCTTTTCCATCTTTCTTACTCTTTACAATATCTGCTTCTTTTAAAGTTTTTAATTGATGGCTTATACTAGATTTAGTCATGTTAAGCAAGTTTGCAATATCACATACACATAGTTCGTTCTTGTCAAGTATAGATAATATCTTAGTTCTAGTGGGGTCTCCTACTATCTTAAAAAACGATGCTACTTCATTTATCACTTTATCACTAAGCATACTTTTTTTAACTTCTTTCACTACACTTTCATGTATTACATTACAGTCACAATTATATTCATTTATACTCATATTATACATCCTTTCAGTTGAACTACTACTCAACTAATTATATTATAGTTGAACACACACTCAATTGTCAAGAGAAAATTAAAAAGAGTTTTATCTTTCACTCTTCTTAATAAGTTTAGCATGCACTACATATCTTTCTTTATCATTCGCACAGGTACTAAGTGTTAATATTTTATCATTTACAGTTAACTCTACATTAAAGTCATACTTACTTCTTCCTTTTATAGTATTTAAAAATTCTAAATAATCGTCATCACTATTAAAATCAGTCTGTATATAATAACTTTCTTCTTCAATTTTATAAACACTAAATATTTGATAACTCATATTAACACTAGGTGTAGAAATTCTAATAATATGATTAGACTTATTCTGATACCACGCTGGATACTGAGTTTTATATAAACTACCAAACATAGTCTTATCAATTCTACCATGTGCATAAAGTATAGTATTCTTATTATTCATTTCCTTATTATTTCTATAATCCATAAATACCCATCCAGCAGAATTATAACTTTTATCAAAAGAATGATTTAAATAATAAGAATTATTAACACCCTGCACAAAAGGATAATTTATATTAGTATTGTTAACATTTATCCAACCTACTGTCTCGTTATTAGTCTTTAACAAACTTTCAAAATCAACATTAATTAATGGATATGTAATATAATAAAAGTAATCACTTACCTTTTCAGGCTCAGTTGGTTCTTCTTCTACTACTTCAGTATTTTCGTTATCTTTAACTTCATCAACCTTAACATCATTATTTATTTTCTCTATTACTTTGTCAGTACTATTATTATCACTAAACCACTCTATTACTTTGAATGTACTAAATATAAGTATAGTACTAAAAAATAATAACAAAACTAAAAGTAATACTCTATCTTTTCTTAATCTTTTCTTAACAACTTTCATAATTTTTCTCCTTCTTAATTATATTAAATAAAACACAAATTTTCAACTTTTTAATAAAATTTTCAAAAAATACTTGATTTTTTATAAAAAATTTTATATCATTTAATTAGCATAGCAGAGAACTCTCTGCCATGCGGATACTTACTCTTACGATTTTAAGGTGAGAGTGTATTCAACCAAAACCCCCTGAAGGAGCCGAGAGGCTCCGTTTTTGTTTGTTATAAAAATATAAAGAAACTTAAAATTTTATTACAAGTTTTTCATATAAAAATAAGAAACGTTGACTATGTTTTAACAAAAAAATGCTATGACGAAATAAAATAAGCCGAAAATAAGCCGATATTTAAAATGAAAAATGAAGTTATTTTCAGTGTTTAGCGCCTATTGAAGCAGTAGAAAAATTTGAAATGGAAGACGAAAAGAATGGTCTACCTATCTCTACTCCACGATATACTTCTTGTTAAAAATATAACAATGATAAATGTGCTCCAATGGAGTATAAAACTTAAAAAAGGATACCATCATATTTATAAGGAGAAAAGTAAAGATAAGAATACTTAATTAAAAACTATTAAATTATACAAAAAACCACAATTTGGTGGTTTTTTTACTTATTTAATTAATTCCTATTTTTTATCTTCCTTCTTTTTTTGCACATCCATCTTGTACAATCATATCATTAATAAATTCATCTAAATTTGTATAATCCAACTCTCTATTTTGATCTTTAGTTAAAGATAAATAGGATAAATAATAATTGATTATTTGATTAAGAAGTAAAGGATCATCTTGTTCTAGTTTTAAATATTTATCGTACAAATAATGATAAATATCACGTGAAATATATTGGCCTAAATCTTTACTTTGCACAAATAAATCGTAATAGTATTTTCGTTCTTCTTGTTCCTTTAAAGATAATAAAGAATCATCTAATTTATCCTTTGCTTTTTCACTATATTCATGTTTTAATGCTAAATTTCTAGCTTTTTCTTCAGCAAGAAATTTATTTGATGTCATTTTATATAACTCAGGACTTTCTCTATGTGCTTTTTCTAATTCTTCTGTAATTATTGCTTGTTTTTCCTGTGTTAATCCTTTACCTTCAGCATCAAATCCACGAGTTATCATTTCCATAAGTGCCTTTAATCTATTAGCTTTTTCACTGCCAAATACCTTTTCACTCTCAAAATTCCTTTGATTTTCAAACCCCGTTACTATTTTCATTTCTTCAGATGTTAATACAGACTTTACACTATCAAATTCTTTCATTAGTTGAGATATCTTTAAAAATGTCTCAGGACTTATATAATTTCTATATTTATCAAATGATTTACTGACAGTTTCAAGATTTTGCATTCGTTTAAGCATTTTACCATAATCTAACTTTAACTCATCTAATTTAGTGGTATCTAACTTCATTCCAAGTTCATTTTCCATCAAATTACTTAAACTACTATAATTTAACACATTTGTTTTATCTGAAAGTTGTTTAAGTTTTGTTTCAGTTTCCAAAAGACTTTCTTTACCAAAAGCTTTTGAATTTTCTAGGTTTTCCAAAATATTTAAAAGACCTTTGCCTTGAACCGTCAATGAATTTAATAAACTTTGCAAATCTTTGTTACCCTTTGAAACATACATGTTATATACCATTTCCCCATTTAAATTTTTTTCATATCTTATAAAGTGAGTAGAAATAACATTCATTTCATCAAATAAGCCTAGTTTTTGCTTAGTTATTAATCTTTTAAAGTTTTCTAAATATTCATTCTTTTTACTAGCAACATCACTTAACTCTTGATAAATTTTTCTTCCATTTGAACTCATAAGATCCTCAAAAGTAATTTTTGATATAATACTTTCCAATGCAACTGCTTCCATAAAACTACTCCAAGATGCTTTCATTTCATTAACAATATCTTGCGCTTTTTGATATTTTGAACTACTTACACTCTTTGGATTTTTAGCATTTAATACTATCTTATTAATAAAATTCATAACCTCATATATATCATTAATATCAATAACTTGTTCCATAAATCAAGCCTCCTACCAACCCCATTATAGCATATTCTGTTTTAGAAAATAAAATTTCTAATGTAAATTAGTGTATAGTTATGTAAATATCAATTTAAACCTTTTATTAATAATCATAAAACATGTGTAAAATATTTGCGAAAAAAAACTTAAAATATCAACACATTTAAGAAATAATTCCATATAAAAAAGTCCACATCAAGTGGGCTTTTCCCTATTCTAAAGTACTAAGTAACTTCTTCTCTTCTTCAAGTTTTCTCTTCTCGTCATTTACTAATTGCTCTGGTGCTTTACTAACAAATCCTGCATTACTTAAAAGTTTCTCTCTCTTTAAAATTGAAGCCTTCAAACTTTCAATTTGCTTTTCTTTAGCCAAAATATCTTCTTCTGTTACCTCTTTTTCATAATAAATTACCGCTTCTAACTTACCATAACTAACTTTGTACTCTTTAATATCTTGTTTATCACTAACTAAATTGCCATCTAATTTTAACATTTTATTTATCAAAGAATTATCAAAATTAACCATTACTTTAGCATCTTTACTTATAGCATTTTCCTGTTTAACATTTCTAAATGCAGCAATAAAACCTATCATTTCTTCAGTTTCCTTTTCTTCATTATCAAAGTTAAACTCATCATTAACTAAAGGATAACTACTAATCATAATATTTTCTGCATCCCTAATAGGTAACATACTATAAATTTCATCAGTTACATAAGGCATAAATGGATGAAGCATTTTTAAAATTGCATTTATAGCATAACATAAAGTACTCTTTGTACTAACATTATCTAAACTAAACTTGCTCATCTCTATATAAGAGTCACAAAAATCACTCCATATAAAGTTGTACAATTCTCCTCCAGCATTATTAAATTCATAACTCTCCATATTCTTAGTAACCTTACTAATTACCTTATTTAATTTACTAAGTATCCATTTATCTTGAACAGCCAAATCACTAAAGTCATACCCCTTTAAATCTTCAATATTCATTAAACAGAACCTACTAGCATTCCATAACTTATTTATAAAGTTCCATGTTGACTTAACTTTCTCTTCATCATACCTTAAATCCTGTCCAGCAGCACTGCTAGTTGATAAGAAATACCTTAAAGCATCACATCCATACTCATCAATTACATCCATTGGATCCACACCATTTCCTAAGCTCTTACTCATTTTTCTTCCTTCTTTATCACGAATAAGTCCATGTATCAAACAGTCTTTAAAAGGTCTCTTACCCGTAAAATGAAGTCCTTGGAAAGTCATTCTATTTACCCAGAAAGGTATAATATCATATCCTGTTACCAACACATTATTAGGGTAATACCTCTTAAGCAAATCACTTTCTTCAGGCCAACCTAAAGTACTAAACGGCCAAAGTGCACTACTAAACCAAGTATCAAGTACATCCTCATCTTGTACCCAACCTTCCTCAGTAGGCGCTTCCATTCCAACATAAACTTCATCCCCTTTATACCAAGCAGGAATTCTATGTCCCCACCAAAGTTGTCTAGAAATACACCAGTCATAAGTAATCTCCATCCAATGATTCATAATTTTTTCAAATCTCTCAGGAACAAAATTAACTTTATTATCATTATCTTTTTGATTTTCAAGAACTCTGTCTGCTAGTGGTCTCATTTTAACAAACCATTGCTTAGATAAATAAGGTTCAACCATAACACCTGTCCTCTCAGAGTGCCCAACTGAGTGAGTAATCTCTTCTATACTAATTAGTAAGCCATCATTTTTTAAGTCTTCTACTAGTTTTTTTCTACACTCAAATCTATCAAGACCATTATAAACCCCAGCATTCTCATTCATTGTACCATCTGGATTAATTACAATAATTCTCTCTAAATTATGTCTATTACCTACTTCAAAGTCATTAGGGTCATGTGCTGGTGTAATCTTAACAATACCTGTACCAAACTCAGGGTCAGCGTGCTCATCTCCAACTATTGGAATAAGTTTATTAACTATAGGAAGTACTACATTTTTACCTATTAAATCTTTGTATCTCTCATCACTTGGATTAACCGCAACAGCAGTATCGCCAAATAGTGTCTCAGGTCTAGTAGTTGCAACCTCTAAATAGTCACTTGTCCCTTCAATAAAATACTTAATATGATAAAATGCACCAGGAACATCCTTATAAATAACTTCTTCATTACTTAAAGCAGTCATAGCCTGTGGATCCCAGTTTATAATTCTTTCTCCCCTATAAATCAAACCTTCATTATAAAGAGTTACAAAAACGTGTTTAACAGCATCACTTAACCCACTATCAAGTGTAAATCTCTCTTTCGTATAGTCTAGACTTAAGCCCATTTTAGCCCATTGTTCATGAATATTTTCAGCATACTCATTCTTCCAGTCCCAAGCATACTTTAACCACTCAGTCCTCTCTAAACTTCTTGGATTAATCCCCATATCTTTTAATTTAGCATCGACTTTTGCTTGAGTAGCAATACCTGCATGATCCATTCCAGGAACCCAAAGCGCATCATAACCTTGCATTCTCTTAAACCTTATAATAATGTCTTGTAATGTAGTATTCCAAGCATGCCCTAAATGAAGTTTTCCTGTAACATTAGGTGGCGGAATAACTATTGCATAAGGTTTCTTACTCATATCTCCACTTTCAAAATACTTATGATTTAACCAATTCTCATATTTTCCTTCTTCAACCATCTTATGGTCATATTTCTTTTCCAACATAATTTCCCTCCAAAATAAAAAGTGGCTACCAAAGGGCGATTATAACTTACTACTATTATTAACCGCGGTACCACCTTAATTTCTATCTTATATGCTTAACGTGCATAACTCGTTTTATTCTACTATTATTCAAATAAACACTCACAAGCTACCTTCATAAACTTAATTTATTAACTTCCACCAACCGTTAACTCTCTACAAAATCTTATTTACTACTCCTCTTCTTCTTCGCTTTATGTACTAAATTATACCACAAAGATACTAATTTGAAAAGTACTTTTTTTATTTATCTTCTAGTTTAAAATCAAGCATTTCATTAACTATATATTCATACATATCTTGTTCATGCTTAATAGTATCCACTAAAAACATCTTATCATGCTTATAATTTTTAAGTCCTCTCATATAAAAAGGTTTATCTTTATCTAGTACTATAAAAGGCATAATATTATTTTTTAAACACTCCTTAAACATAATCATTCTTCCAACTCTTCCATTTCCACCGCCAAAAGGATGAATACGTTCAAACTTATAATGAAAATCTATTATATCTTCAATAGTTACATTACTAATACTTTCGTATTCCATTAATAACTTATCCAATTCACTTTCCACATCTTCCGGTTTAGAAGTATCAATAACATTTATTAATCCTATCTTATTAGGCACAATTTTAAATCCACCTACATTATACCTAGGATTATCTTCATCAGTTGTATTTCTTTTGAGTATTTTATTCATATTAATCATAATATCCTTAGAAAGTTCTTCGTCTATTATATCAAGACAATAATCA
>CAVITD010000093.1:0-4009 GCA_963645645.1 uncultured Eubacteriales bacterium | reverse complement strand
CAGTTACATCTGCTGCACATACTTTATCTTCAATTCTAAGTTCATCAAGATATCCTAAGCTTTCTAACTCTTCAGTAGTAATTTCAAATGGATAAGTTACTTCATGCTTATTAATGTATTCTTTTGCACTAGTTTTAACTTCTTCCTTAAGTGTAATATACTTTATCTCATTTTGATAAAATGTTCCAATTACAAATATTACACAAACCAAGAAAACAATTATTGATCCCCACAAAACTATTACCTTATTACTCATTATCCATCATGCCTTTCAACATAACCACTTGTAGTATAACTTTTGCATTTCAAATATGGTTTATAAACATTAGACCCATTATCGTCTACATAAACAGAAACGTACCCTGAACACTTACCATCTTTATCAGTTATCTCACTCATATAATTATTTTCAACCAATGAACTAACTTTAATATGAAGAGTATCAAGCCCTAATTGATTGTTATAAAAGTCTTTAATATAATTTTTTGAAGCACTAACCATACTCTCCTCTACTTCATTATAATCAGTCTTTTCTTGTGGTGTTGGCTTTTGGTCGTGATAAAAACTAAAATTCCAGTTTTCGTCTAACAACCCCACTTTTCTAAGCGCAAAAGCACTTGCAAGTAAACAAAATATAAATATTCCTAAGAATATAAAGAATTCTAACAAGCCCCATCCATTTTTATTTAATTTCATAATATCCCTCGTTTCTTTTTAAATTATACCACACTTAAAAGAAAAATAAAAGTACCATGACTTCTATTCTTTCTCCTTACAATTAGGGCAATACACTTTACCTTTCTTTTCTACTAAAAGACCATTACATTTAGAACAAACTTCTCCAGTAGGTTTATCCCAGCTAGCATATTTACATTTAGGAAAATTACTACATCCATAGAATTCTTTTCCTCTTTTAGTCTTTTTAACAATGATATCCCCATCACAAAGTGGACACTTACATATAACAGTAACACTCTTTTCAACCTTAGGAATATACTTACATTCAGGATATCCACTGCAAGCAACAAACTTGCCAAATTTACCATATCTATAAACTAAAGGTTTACCACAAACTGGACACATCTCTCCAGTTTCCTCAGGAGCTTCTTTTTCCATCTTCTTCATTGCCTCTTCAACAAGTGGTTCAAAATCTTTATAGAATTTATCTAAAAGTTCATACCATACATACTTTCCTTCAGCTACTTTATCTAAATCAGTTTCCATATCACTTGTATATTTAACATTTATGATACTGCTAAAGAATTCTTGTAATTTATCTGTTACTTGAATACCTACAGTAGTTGGAATAAACTTCTTATTTTCTACTGTTATATATTTTCTTTCTTTTAATACTTCAATTATCTTAACATAAGTACTAGGTCTACCTATACCAAGACTTTCTAATTCTTTAATAAGTGTATCTTCTCTAAATCTTGCTGGTGGTTCAGTAAAGTGGCTTGTTGCTTTAATTTCTTTACTTACTATAATATTTGAGTTAAAACTTGCAAAGTCAGGTAAATAAGTATCTTTACTTTCTTCAAATTCTCCATATACTTTTAAGTAACCATCAAATACACCCACTTGTCCACTTGAAGTAAATTTATAGTCGTTATTATCAAGTGTTACACTTGTAGCCATAACTTTAGCGTCTGCCATCAAACTTGCTAGAGTTCTAATATAAATCAAATTATATAGTTTATACTCATCTGGTGTTAAATAAGACTTAATACTTTCTGGTGTTCTTTCAATACTTGTTGGTCTAATACCTTCATGTGCATCTTGTACATTTTCTTTTTCTTTAGTTTTCTTTACATAACCAACATAATTTTTTCCATAGTTATTCTTAATAAACTTAAAAGTATCCTTAACAAACACATCACTTAATCTAGTTGAGTCTGTTCTCATATAAGAAATCAAACCTACTAGGGTACTTCCAATTTTCTTACCTTCATATAACCCCTGCGCTAGTTTCATAGTTTTTGACGCACTAAAATTAAGTTTTATGCTACTAGTTTGAGTTAATGTACTCGTTGTAAATGGAAGTTTACTAGTTTTTTTCTTTTCTTTGCTTTCTACATTTTCTATCTTAAAAGCATTAGATAATTTACTAAGAATTTCATCTTTTTGAGTTACTGACTTAATTTCTATCTTCTTATTTTTATACTTTGTTAAAGTCGCCTCAAAATCAGCAAACACCCCTTCAATTGTAAAATATTCTTCACTTTTAAAGTTTTCTATTTCTCTTTCTCTATCAACAATTAACTTTAAAGCTACACTTTGTACACGCCCAGCACTTTTTCCTTCAGTCTTACTCTGCATAAGTTTACTTAATCTAAAACCTATTATTCTATCAAGTATTCTCCTGTCTTCCTGACTATGAACTAAATCCATGTCTATTTCTCTAGGAACCTTAAACGCCTCTTTTATAGCGCCCTCAGTTATTTCGTTAAACACTACTCTTCCATAGTTTTCTTTAAGTCCTAAAGCATCCTTTAAGTGCCAGCTTATTGCTTCTCCTTCACGGTCTGGGTCGGTTGCTAATATTACATAGTCACTATTTTTAACTTCTTTTTTAAGTTCAGTAACCAACTTTCCTTTACCACTTATCACTTTATAATTAGGCTTAAAATTATTTTCTAAATCTACTCCTAAACCATATTTACCACTTGTAGCTAAATCTCTAATGTGACCCTTACTACTTGTTACTTTATAATCTTTACCCAAGTACTTCTCAATAGTTTTACTCTTACTTGGACTTTCTACTATTACTAAATTTTTCATATTTCACCCTTTCTCATATATAGGTAAATTTTCACTTAACAAATAAAGGATAAAAGAATATTCTAAGTTTGTCAAGCATTTTAATAAAAAAAGACATAATTATCTTTTTATTTACTCAATATAAAACTAATAACCATCAAATATGCTAGATTAAATTTATATCTAACAAAGAACTTAGAGTCATTAATACTCACTAGTAAATCTGCAATACTGACTATCCAAGCTTCTTTACTTTTTGGTTTACTAAATTTGATAGACGCTTCTTCTTTCCTATTTATAAAAGGAAAGATTTTCTTTAGTATCACATGATGAAACATATGTGTTTCAATTGCACATGCTACTTTATCGTTAACACCAAAATACTTAACAGCATTATTTCTAGCTGTATGTGGATGGTTTAAGTAGCTATTTTCTATTGAGTCTGTTCTCTCTCCATAAAATAAGTCATGTAGTATTCCAGCAGTTGTACAAGTAATTGTGTCTGCCCTAAATATTTTAGACATCACAAAAGCACATTTACTTACCCTAACTAAATGTTCATACTTAGTTCTACCATGATGCATATCATTTTTAGTCATAAGAAAATGCTCATTATTTACTATATTCTTTGTTAAATTATTATATTCTTCTTTATATTTCTTAATCATATTAATCTTTCTTCCAACGAAATAATTATATAACAGATTATCTTATTTGTAAAGTAGCCCCCTTTTATAAAAGAATTTTAAAATGTATAAAGTTCCTACAATTATTGTTAATTCAAAATCAAAAAATACTAATGCTTTAAACATAATCATATTACCAAAACCACTAAAAAGTAAGCTTGTTATACTATATGTAATCACTCTAATAATTAGTAATACCAAAAAAGATAATATATACTTTTCTATAAAATTAGTTTTAATACTCTTTCTTAAACTAATGTATTCCAATGAATTTTCTTCTTCATAAGAAAAATATAGATAAAGTGAATAAATAATCATAGTTACTTCTAATACGAAATATATTATTTCAAGAAAAGAAGTATTATAAATGTCTATAAAGCCTATCATAGTTATAAAATTACTAACATTAAATACTAGATACTGAACTCTTAAAATTACATACATCAGTAAGTAAAATACTAAATAGAAAAGCATTAACTTATAGTACTTACTTAGAAATAAGTTTTTCATTATATTTAATTGATATTTCATAACATGACCTCACTTTTACTAGTGATAAACTT
>CAVITD010000092.1:0-7722 GCA_963645645.1 uncultured Eubacteriales bacterium | reverse complement strand
ACTTGATATTGAAACAGACTTACAAGAAGGAGACTCTGTTAAAATTGTTGATGGACCATTTAATGGAATGTTTGGTAAAGTTCAAAGTATTGATTTAGAAAATGAAAAGTTAAACGTTTTAATAGATTTATTTGGACAAGAAACACCAGTAGAAGTAGATTTAGTTCAAATTAGCAAATGCTAGACATAAAAAATAGTAGCTATTTAATTTAGCTGCTATTTTTTTACTAAAACTTTCTATATAGACCTATTGCAACACCAAGTATTTCAACTTTATCAAGTATAATAGGGTCCATAGTTTCGTTTTCAGGTTGTAGTCTAAAGTATCCATTCTCTTTATAGAATGTCTTTAACGTAGTAAATCCATTTTCATCAAGTGCTACAACATAATCTCCATTTTTTGCATTCTTTTGTCTTTTTACTATAACTATATCTCCATCGTATATTCCAACATTCTTCATGCTCATTCCTTCAGTTCTTAATGTAAATATCTCTTCCTTCTTAGGTATCATGAATGCTGGTAAAGCTATGTATTCGTCTGGGAATTCAATAGCTTCAATAGGGTTACCACAAGTAACTTTTCCAAGTAGTGGTACGTTTACAACGTCTTCATTTTTCTCTAAGTATTCGTTTGGTACTAAAACTTCTAGTGTTCTAAATTTATTATCAGTTTGTTTTAGATATCCTTTTTTCATAAGATGTCTCATATGTACGAATACAGTTGCAGTTGAACTTAAATTCATAAGTTCACAAACCTCCCTTACGCTTGGAGCATAGCCATGTTCAGCTATGTATTTTTTAATAACTGTCAAGACTTCTTCTTGCTTTTTAGTTAATTTTTCCATAGTTTCACATCCTTTCTGATAATAGTTTAACACACAAATGTAAATTTGTCAAACATTTTTGCGATTTAATATTGACACAAACTAATATATGTTATAAAATGGATACATAAGAAGGAGAGTGAATGAAATGGAAAAAGTAGAAAAATTATTTAATAGTATGAAAGGTATATTGTTATTCTATTTTATTATAGCAATACTTGCATTTATGCTTACCAAAAAGATAGAAGATGTAAACGCTAGTAATGTGAAAACTCCAATAGAGGTAGAAGTTTACTACGCATAAAAATAGTTTACAACGCATAAAAATAGTTGCTTAGTATTATCTCGTGTGTTATAATTGAGTTATGATAAGAAGGTGAAAATATGGATACTAAGTTAATTAATTCTTTAAGAAGTTTAGGTGTAGACATGATTTATAATAGGGGACTAGGGGATGCTGGGCTTACGCTTTCTCTAGCGCCAACTATTTATACAGTATTTACAAAACATATGCATTTTGTAAGTACTGACCCAACTTGGATAAATAGGGATAGATTTATATTATCTTCTCCAGGTGCTGCACCTTTATTATATAGTACACTTTTATATTCGGGCTACAACATAACACTAGAAGATGTTAAAAATTATGGAAGTGGAAAACTAAGTGTGTATCCTGAAATGAACACTAGTATTGGAGTTGAAAGTACAACTGGAAAAAATGCTGAAGGGTTGTCTATGGCAGTGGGTATCGCTCTTGGTAGTAAGTATTTACAAAAAATGCTTGGTAAAGAGTTAATTAATTTCTATACTTATACTTTAGTTACAGACGAGTGTATGAGTGGGACTTTAGCTATGGAAACTTTAGAAGTCGCAGCAAAAGAAAACTTAAATAATCTAGTTATCTTATATAACTCATTTGAAACAACAGTAGATGGTAAAAAAGATACTACTAGCTATACAAACAAACTTAAATACTTAGAAAGCTTAGGTTACTTTGTTGAAACAGGAAACAATGCTGAAGACTACACATTAATAGATAAAGCCATTACAAGAGCAAAAGAAAGTGGTAAACCTAGTATAATAGAAATTAAAACAATGATAGCAATAGGTACAAGTATGCAAGCTAGTCCAAAAGGACATGAATATGTAATAAGTGAAAATGATTTAGCTTTAGTTAAAGAAAAAATGAACATCACACAAGTGCCGTTTCATATATCAGCTAGTTCATATAATGAGTTTAAAAGTATCTTAGAAAAAAACAATACTTATTATAATGAATGGGTAAGTACATATAATAAGATTATTGAAGTAAACGAAGAAAAGAAAAAAATAATAAGTTTATTAGAAGAAGATAATTTTAAAATGAACATTAAAAACATTAAAGTTGGCTTTGACGATAACATGAAAGAAGATTTAAGAGAAACAAATAATAACTTACTTAATGCTATTTCAAGTATGTGTCCTTTAATGGTTAACATTGATTTATATAATAAAAATGAAACAAAAGTTGAATTTGATAAAGATAAAACTATTTACTTAGGAACTAAATACTTATCAGGCGCAATGATAGCAAACGGAATTTCATTACTAAACTTAAAACCAGTAATAGAAACAACTTTAAGTAATTCTATATTTATGACGCCAGCTTTTAAAATGTCTAGTGTAATCAAAAAATCAGTGAGTTACATTTTTGTAAATGATACATTTTTAAATACAAATAATAATAGATATACAGAAGTAGTTAATGAACTAAGCAATTTAAGAAGTATTCCAAACTTAAGTGTAATTAGACCGATAGATGTAAGTGAGTTAGTTGGTTCTTGGGACTATATCATCAATAAAAAGTCTCCAGTAGCTTTAGTAATTTCAAAAAAATACAAAGGTATGATAGAAAATTCTTCTATTAGTGATGTAAACAAAGGAGCATACATTATCAAAAAAGAAAAAGGTAGACTTAGTGGTGTAATAGTATCTACTGGTAATGAAGTAGAGCTTTCTCTAAGATTAAGTGACGAGTTAGAAAGTAAAGGCTTATTTACTAGAGTAATATCAATGCCAGTTGTTGATTTGTACCTAAAGAATGACAAAGAGTATAAGCAAGAATTATTCCCAGTAGGCGCTAAAGTGGTGGCTATTGAAATGAGTAATGATAATGTATGGAATAAATTTGTCTATAGTGACAAGTACTTAATAACTCTAAATGATTACGTTTATTCTGATAGAGAAAGAGAAATATTAGAAACTAGTGGCTTTGATTTTGACTTGCTATTAGAAAAAATAGAAAAATTGTTAAAATAGTCTATAAAAATATAAAAAAATATGATAGAATTATTAATATAAAGGAGAGTAAGAAATGAAAAAGATAATTATTGTTATTTTATCACTTGTGTTATTAACTGGATGTGGAACAACTGATGAAGAAAAAACTACAATGTTTTATGAATCATTAGAAAAAGCTTATGCGTCAATTTATATTACTGAAGGAGTAGGGTTACCTGTTTATGAAGACTCAAAAGTTACATTAAAAGATGTTAACTGGTATAAAACAGCTAATAGTACATATAACAGCTATGAAAAAATAGAAGATACTATTAACTTAGTATTTACTGGTAAACTAAACGAAGAGTTAAACAAAGTTTTAGCTGGAAAGTATAGAGAAATAGACGCAGAACTTTATACTACAGGAACTGGTGGATGCATATTAGATTATCAAATAGATGATACATTAATGGATAATCTTAAAAAAGACGTTACAATTAGCAAGATTAAAGGAAAGAAAATAACTTTTAAGTATAAAGACAAAGAATACACTGCTAAAAAAAGTGACGACGTATATGTGTTTAGTGATAAAGTATTTGAATGTAATTAATTCAAATGCTTTTTTTCTTGATAAAATCGTGGGTAACCGTACACTTTTAAGGTTTTTAACCGTAAGATTTTAAGAAATCAAAAAAGTAAGTTATTCTATCTAAAGTTATAAATTTATAAAAACAACATATACTTAAGCGGTGAATTATATGTTTCAAAATACCCAAAATAGTAGAATTAAATTAGTGTTTTTAATAGTAATCCTAGTATTCTTAATAGTCATTATTAAAGTTTTTTACATACAAGTTATAGAATACAGAAAATTAAATGAACTAGCAAATAGTTTATGGAGTAGGAACTTACCTGTTGGAGCTGATCGTGGTAGAATACTTGATAGAAACGGTAAAGTAATTGCGGGAAACGTAACAACCTCTAGCCTTATATTAATACCAGCTCAGATTGAAGATAAAGAAACTGTAGCAAAAAATATTAGTGAAATTCTTGGAGTAAGTTATGAAGATATGTATAAACACGTTTCTAAAAAAACTTCTATAGAAAGAGTACACCCTGAAGGAAGAGATTTAAGTTACGAAATAGCATCAAAAATTAATGAACTAAACTATGATGGAGTGTATTTACTTAAAGAAACTAAAAGAAACTATCCATATGGTAAAACACTTAGCCATGTAATCGGGTATGTTGGAATAGATAATCAAGGTTTAAGTGGGTTAGAATTAATGTATGACAAATACTTGACAGGTACAGATGGAAGTATTAAATATTATAGTGATGGTAAAGGTAAAAAACTTTCAGTGCCTGAAGTATACGTAAGCCCAGTATCAGGTTTAGATATAAATTTAACAATTGATTTAGATTTACAACTAATACTAGAAAGTGAACTAGATAATGCCGAGGCTAAGTACAACATGGAAGGCGCAATTGGGATAGTTATGAAACCTAAAACTGGAGAAATTTTAGCAATGGCTAGTCGCCCTAGTTTTGAACCAGAGGAATACCAAAGTTATAGTGTAGAAGTAATAAATAGAAACTTAGCTATCTGGAGTAGCTTTGAACCCGGATCAACCTTCAAAATTTTAACACTCGCTGCGTCCATAAATGAAGGAAAGGTCAACTTGTTTGAAGATAAATACTTTGACACTGGAAAAATAAAAGTAGCTGGTAGCACTCTACATTGTTGGAAAGCAGGGGGTCACGGCGAAGAAACATTTTTAGAAGTAGTAGAAAACTCATGTAATCCTGGCTTTGTAGTCCTTGGCAATAAACTTGGAAAAGAAGTGCTTTTTAACTATATAGACAAATTTGGTTTTGGTAAGAAAACTGGAATAGATCTAAATGGAGAAAGTAAAGGAATTATATTCTCTTTAGACAAAGTAGGACCACTAGAACTTGCGACAACTAGTTTCGGTCAAGGTGTATCAGTGACCTCGATGCAACAAGTAACTGCCGTCAGTGCTATAATAAATGACGGTAATATGTACACGCCATATGTAATGAAAAGTATTAGTGAAAGAGAAACTGGACTAATCGTAAAAGAAACATATCCTACATTGAAAAAAGAAAACTTAATTACAAAAGAAACAAGTGACCTAGTCAAATACGCACTTGAAAGTGTTGTTGCAAATGGAAGTGGACACAACGCATATATTGAAGGTTATAGAATAGGTGGGAAAACAGGAACAGCACAAAAAGTTGGAAGTGATGGAAGATACATGGTTGGTAATTACATTTTGTCATTCATAGGCTTTATGCCAGCTAACGACCCTGAATACATAGTCTATATTGGGGTAGATGGTGCAAAAGGCGCTACTCAATATGGTGGATCTACTTCAGCTCCAATTGCAAGAAATATTTTTAACGGAATAATTAACCTATACAACTTAGAGGCAACAACTGAAGGTATGCCAAGAGAATACTTTTGGTACGAAACAAAATACACTACAGTACCAGACGTAAGGGGAAAAACTATAAAAGAAGCAAAACAATTATTAAATGGTTTCAAACTAGAATATTCTGGAAGTGGAGACACTGTAATTATGACTAATCCTGAAAGTGGAAAGCGTGTAAAGGAAGGCTCAGTTGTAAAATTAATGTTAAATTAAAGCTTAGTTATATTAAAACATTTGAAATAATACTACTTAGTAGTGTATAATTAGAAGTAAGGAGGAATGCACAATGTTAATACTAGCAAAATCAATTTTGGGATTAATGCTTGGTTTCTTTTTATCAGTATTCGCAGGCTTAATTCTTTTACCATTATTAAGAAAATTAAATTTTAGGCAAACTATCTGTACAATGATTACAGAAAGACATTTACAAAAGGAAGGAACTCCAACTATAGGTGGACTTATATTTATAATACCTACTATAATAGCAATGATACTTCTTTATATAAGGGGTTCACTTGAAATATCGTCTTCACTTATAATTATACTATTCGTATTTATTAGCTATAGTCTACTTGGACTAGCTGACGATTTAAAGAAGATTAAAAGACATCATAACGATGGACTAACTGTTGTACAAAAATTAGTAGTACAAATATTAATAGCAATAGTATTCTTTTATATTTATATGAAAGATGGTGGAAGTACTCATTTAATAGTAACAAGTTTAAACTTAGATATAGACCTTAAATGGGCATACGGTTTCTTTATATTATTCCTTTTAGTAGGCTCATCTAACGCGGTTAACATAACTGATGGGGAAGATGGACTAGCTGGAGGACTAGCCGCAATTGCATTTTTAAGTTTTGGTATAATTTCATGGGGTAGTAACTGGATACAAGGTTATCAAGAAATTGCAATATTCTGTTTTATATTAGTAGGAAGTTTATTAGGTTTCTTAGTATATAACACACACCCAGCTAAAGTATTTATGGGAGACACTGGTTCATTAGGGTTAGGTGCAACTCTAGCTGCAGTAGCAATTTTAACAAAACACGAACTATCTCTAGCAGTAATAGGTGGAGTATTCATAGCTGAAACATTATCAAGTTTCATTCAAATAATAGCAATAAGAAAGTTTGGAAAAAAAGTTTTCCTAATGGCGCCACTTCATCATCACTTTGAACAACTTGGTTGGGAAGAAACAGATATAGTAAAATTATTTTGGATAGTTGGTTTCATGTTAGGAATGGGAGCAATATATTATGGTGTTTGGTTGTAAACACCATTTTAAAAAGGAGAATTATGAAAGAAGAAAAAAGTATAAAAGTATTATCTGCAGTATTTCTAGTTTTAACTGGAATACTTCTAGGACTAAGTGTAGGGAAAATATTTACTAAAGAATGTCCAGAGTGTAAGAAATGTGAAAGTGTTAAAGAAACTACAAATGTTGAAGTGAAAAATGAACTAATAACTTACTACAAAAGTGGAGATAGAACTATCTACCTATATGGACTAGAAGACTTTAAATTTAATGATAAATCTTTAAAAGAATATGATACACCATTTAACGAAATAACTAACATAATAAAAGGGTATACATTTGTTAATAGTTATGACAATAACGAAGTAACTCTTTATTCAAATGATACATACAATGTATTAATATGTAATAAAACTAACAAAACTAAAGATATTTATATTGGTAACACTAGCCTTAAATATCAAACAGATTACTGTAATAACGAAACAAATATTAAAACAATAAGTTATCAAGTTATAAATATTGAAAAGTTAGGAGAATACAATTACCTTACATTAAAATCAAGTAGTGAAATAATAACAATAAAATCAAAAGAAATATACACAAATAACTTACTTGTAAACAATGTGTATAAGTTTACATTTATTAACAATGAACTTACAAATATAGAATAAACTGGCTTAACAGTCAGTTTTTTTCATATTTTAGAAAAAAGACCATAAACTTTGTTAGGTGGCTATATGAAAAATAAAATTCTTTTTATAACTACAATTATTCTTTCTATTTTTGGACTTATAATGATATATTCTAGTAGTTATGTATGGGCTAGTTATAAATTTAATAATGCTTTTAAGTATGCTATAAATCAAGGAATATTTTTAGTTTTAGGTATAGTATTAATGTTAGTAGTAAGCAAAATAGA
>CAVITD010000091.1:0-11412 GCA_963645645.1 uncultured Eubacteriales bacterium | reverse complement strand
ATTACATAGTCAATGTCATTGCTCCAACTTTTGATATTTTGAGGATGATCATACCATTCTTCTTTTTCTTTAATTTCTGTATTCATACTTAACTCCCTTCATGTAAATTATACAATATAAAAAGACAAATTGTCAAAGACATTAGAGCAATTTTACATAATGTTAAATATCATATAGTATAAACAATATATTCACAAAAAAATAAGGACTGCCATAATAAGCAGTCCGGAAAAAAGAATAAAAAGGGGTTGGCTAGTGTGATACTAGCACCAATTCGCCTTAAGTGAATTGGTAAGTCTATATTCTAAACTAATTTGCCAAAATAGTCAAGCGTTTTTTGAAAAAATATATTCAAAATTTAAGCAAACAAATGGTTGACTTACAATTTATATTGTAGTATACTAAATATGTAAGGAGGAGATAGCATGGAATTAAGTAAAGTTACTGGTATTGGTACAAAAAACATTTCTTTATTAAATAGTGTAGGGATATATGATGTGACTGACTTACTTTCATACTATCCTTATAGATATCAAATATATAAAATAAACAACATAAATGACGTTAAACCAAACGAAAACGTAATAATCGAAGGCATAGTAGACAGCGTGCCTTTAGTAAGATTTTTTGGTGCAAAAAAGAACATCTTATCATTTAGAGTATACACAAGTAATAAATTAATTAATGTTAGCATATATAATCGTGCTTTCATGAAAAGAAACATTACACCAGGAAAAACTATAACTATTCTAGGTAAATATGACGAAAAAAGAAACACTCTTGTAGCAAACAACATTATATTGTCAAAAATAGAAGACAACAAGATAGAAAGCGTATACCATCTTACAAATGGACTAAACAACAAAACTCTTTCAAAACTAATCAAGAATGCACTAGACACGAACATAGAAATTCCAGACTACATACCAGACTATCTAAACGAAAGGTATAGCTTTATTAACAAAATGGACGTGATAAGAAAAATACATTTTCCAGAAGACTTGCAAGAAATAAAAGACGCTAAATTAAAACTAATATATGAAGAACTATTTATGTTCATGCTAAAAATAAACTATTTAAAATACCTAAAGACAACAGACACACAAAAAGAACCTAAACATGCGGGCAAAATAGATGTACAAAATTTTTTAAACACACTTCCATTTGAATTAACAAAAGACCAAATAACTGCAGTAAAAGAAATATATAACGACTTAACAAGCACTAAAAGAATGAATAGACTTATATGTGGAGACGTAGGAAGTGGAAAAACAATAGTCGGAATAATAAGTGCATACATAACATATCTAAGTGGATATCAAACTGCCTTAATGGCGCCAACTGAAATATTAGCAACTCAGCATTATGAAAATGTAAAAAAACTACTATCAAACACCAACATGAATATAGCACTTCTCTTAGGTACAACAAAAAAGAAAGAAAAAGAAGCAATTTACAAAGACCTAGAAAATGGCAAAATAGACTTGCTAATCGGTACACACGCATTACTAAGTGACAAAGTATCGTTTAAAAATCTAGGACTTGTTATCACAGACGAGCAACACCGTTTTGGAGTAACTCAAAGAGAGTCCCTTAGAAACAAAGGCTCACTACCTGATATATTATATATGTCAGCAACTCCAATTCCTAGAACTTATGCCCTAACTATATATGGAGATATGGACATATCACTAATAAAAACAAAACCAAGTGGCAGAAAAGAAATAAAAACAATAATAAAAAACGAAAAAGAAATTAAAAGTGTCTTATACCTAATGCTAGAAGAACTAAAGAAAAACCATCAAATATATGTAGTAAGCCCATTAATTGAAGAAAATGAAACGTTAGACTTAACCCCAGTAACAGAACTTAAAACAAAAATGGATTTAGCATTCAATAACAAAGTAAATATAGGACTGTTACATGGAAAACTTACTAAAGAAGAAAAAGAAACAGTTATGAATGATTTTATAAGTGGAAAAACTAAAGTATTAGTTTCTACTACAGTAATAGAAGTAGGAGTAGACAACCCTAATGCAACTATGATGGTTATATTTAACGCTGAAAGATTTGGTCTAGCAACACTCCACCAATTAAGAGGAAGAATTGGAAGAAACAGCCTTGAGTCCACGTGCATTCTAATAGGAAGTGAAAAAAACGAAAGACTAAATGTCTTAGCAAGCTCTAGCGATGGATTTTACATTACTGAAAAAGATTACGAAATGAGAAAAGAAGGAGACATATTTGGTGTAAGACAAAGTGGGGATATGTCATTCAAAATAGCAGATATCAAAAGAGATTTTAAAGTTTTAATGAGAGCAAAAGAAGATTCTTTAGAATTTTTAGAAAAAAATGACAAAAATATCTTTAAAAATGACGAAAAATATATTAAAATAATAAAAGAAATCGAAAGTTTAGATTAAAGGAAGGTGATTTGTGTGGGAAGAGCACATGAAGTAAGAGCTGCATCTATGGCTAAAACAGCAGCAATGAAATCAAAATTATATTCAATATATGCAAAGGAGATATATCAAGTAGCAAAAACTGGTGGAACAGACCCTAACGGTAACCTTGCACTTAGAAGTTTAATAGAAAAAGCAAAAAAAGAACAAGTACCAGCTGATGTAATACAAAGAAGTATAGACAAAGTTAACAAAGGCGTAGGCGAAGACTACACTGTATGTGAGTATGAAGCATTTGGCCCAGCAGGGAGTAACTTAATTATTAAATGCTTAAGTGACAACGTTAATAGAACAGTTGCAAGCATAAAAACAGTTGCAAACAAAACTGCAATGAAAGTAGCTGGTCAAGGAGCAATTTCATATATGTATGAAAACTTATGCGCACTTGGTTTTAAAGGACATACTGAAGACGAAGTAATGGAAGCATTAATAAATGCTGATGTTGACATGAATGACATGGAAACTGATGGCGACTTAATTATAGTTTACTCTGAACCAAGTAACTACAGTACTATGAAAAAAGCTTTAGAAGATGCATTCCCAGGGATATCTTTTGAAGTAGACGAAATTGGAAAATATGCAAAAGATATAGTTACATTAGAAGGAGAAGACTTAGCCGCATTTAATAAAATATTAACAATGCTTGAAGAAGTAGACGATGTTAGTAACATTTATCACAATGTAAATTTATAAAAAAGACCTAGCTAAATGCTAGGTTTAAATAGTTAGGAGATAATAATGAAAATAAGTAATAATTGGAAAGACTATGAATTACTTGCAAGTGGAAACGGAGAAAAACTAGAAAGATGGGGTAGTGTCATTCTTAACAGACCTGACCCACAAATAATTTGGGACAAAACTAATAACAACATTTGGAATAAATCTGATGCAGTATATCATAGAAGTAACAAAGGTGGAGGTTACTGGGAATACAAGAAAAAATTTCCAGAAAGTTGGCAGATAAACTATAAAAACTTAACATTTAAAGTAAGTCCAACAAACTTTAAACACACAGGAGTTTTCCCTGAACAAGCCGCAAACTGGGATTACATAATGGAAAAAGTAAGTGCTTTCGGTTCAGATATGCGAGTACTAAACTTATTTGCTTATACTGGATGTGCTACAATGGCCGCTAGTATTGCAGGTGCAGAAGAAGTAGTGCACGTAGATGCTTCAAAAGGGATGACACAGTGGGCTAAAGAAAACATGAAACTTTGTAAATTAGAAAACAATAAAATCAGATTTATCGTAGACGATGTAATAAAATTCCTCGAAAGAGAAAAAAGAAGAGGAAGAACATACCACGGAGTAATAATGGATCCACCAAGTTATGGAAGGGGACCAAATGGCGAGGTGTGGAGACTAGAAGATAATCTAAAAGAATTACTTCTAAAAGTAAAAGACATACTAGACGAAAACTATTCATTTGTTTTAATTAATTCATACACAACAGGAGTAAGCCCAACATCATTAAATAACATTCTAAGCATGACTTTTAAAGAAAAAAATATAGAAACTGGAGAAATAGGATTACCAATAACAGAAAACAACTTAGTACTTCCTTGTGGAATATATGGAAGAGTTGACTGAGTTAAATATCTTGTATGAAGATAATCACATAATAGTAGTAGAAAAGAAACCAAATATCCCAGTGTGCGAGGACTCTTCAAAAGACAAAGATTTACTAACTATTATAAAAGAATACATAAAAATAAAATATAACAAGCCAGGTAATGTTTACTTAGGACTTGTTCACAGACTTGATAGACCAGTCGGAGGAGTAATGGTATTTGCAAAAACTTCAAAAGCTGCATCTAGACTTAGTAAACAAATAAATGAAAACAAATTTGCTAAAACATACATCGCAGTTGTTGAAGGAAAAATGAACAAAAACGACACACTCACTGACTACTTAATAAAAGACGAAAAAACAAACACTAGTTATGTAACAACAAAAGAAAAAGGTAAACTATCAATTTTAGACTACACCTTAATTTCTTATAAAGATAACATGAGTCTTGTAAAAATAAACTTACATACTGGCCGTTCACATCAAATAAGAGTACAGTTTTCAAGTAGAAACCATCCATTAATTGCAGATGCAAGATATAATAAAAATGCTGACTTGAAAACAAGTATAGCCCTATTTGCAATATCTCTAAGTTTCTACCATCCAGTTACAAAAGAAAAAATTTCTTTTAGTTTAGACATACCAAAAAGATACCCATTTAACATATTCTAGGGTATCTCTTTTTTATTTAGTCGGTATCAGAATCTCTTGTCCAATACTCAAGCTAGTACCACTTAAATTATTAGCCTTAACTAAATCATTCACAGTAACTCCATAAGTATTTGCTATCTTCCACAAACTATCTCCCTTTTTAACAGTATAATTTGTATAAGACTCAGTTCCAGGTATCTTAAGCACTTGCCCAATTTGAAGAGTATTACTTTTTAAATTATTTAAAGACTTAATATCATTAACATTAACTCCATACTTATTAGCAATTGTATACAAGTTATCTCCCTTAACTACAACATAGTTTATCCCAGCACTTGACGTTTTATCGCTTTCTGTCACATCTGTAGTCACTGTCGGAATAAGTAGCTTTTGCCCAATACTTAGAGTATTACTTGTAAGCTTATTTGCACTTTTTATCTTATCAACACTCACATTATACGAACTAGCTATCTTGTAAAGTGTGTCTCCACTTTTAACAGTATAGTATATTCCCTTATCATTTTCACTAATATCTATATCAATATCTTTCTTCTTAGGTACAAGTATTTGCTGATTAATAGTCAAAGTAGTCCCTTTTAAATTATTAATGCTCATCAAAGTATCAACAGTTGTATCATACACACTCGCAATTTTCCACAATGAGTCTCCACTTTTAACAGTATAAAGTAAATAATCTTCTAAAGGTTTCTCTTCATTCATTTTAACCTTCAAATTCTGTCCTACACTAATGGTATTAGATTTCAAATTATTTAACTCTTTTAACTCGTCTACTGTAAGACCAAACTTATTAGCAATTTTCCATAAAGAATCTCCCTTTTGAACAGTGTAGAAGTCACTTGCTGAAGGTGCAGTATAAGGTATTCCTTTATATTCAGTAATAGCTCTTACTACTGCCTCTGCATAATCTTCATAATTATTTTTAAGTTGTTCTACGTCATCCCCTTTAGAGTCCAAAAAACCATATTCAACAATAACTGCTTCCGTGTCTGGAGTATTTCTATGTATAAAATAATAATCTTTTATAGGATTAGAAGGAAGTCTTTGCTGATAATTCTTTCTAATATTTTGTCCAGATTTTTCAAGCTCTTCTAATATTTTATTAGAAAATGTAGAATTATTTCTAAGAGCATAGATTACTTCAGCACCATCCCCACCACCTGCATTAATGTGATTACTTATTACAATAACATCTTTAGAAGTACCAAAAGCATTCTTAATTCTGTTTGTTCTCTCAGTTGAATCAATTGTCTCATCAGTAGTTCTAGTTATATAAGTAGGAATACCTAACTCTCTTAGCCTATCATACATATACTTACTAATAAGTAGAGTTAAATCCTTCTCAATAATCCCATTCCCATTAGCACCTGGGTCACTTCCACCATGCCCAGCATCTATAACAACACCTTTTAAAGCCATATTTACCACCTAATTTAGTATATGAAACATTGGGCTTTAGGTGCAAGATAATAGTTTTTAAGTTTCAAAATAAGAAAAAAACTTTAACATAAGTCAAAGCTGATTTAACATAATCATTTAATAAATAGTATGTATACTTTAAGATAAATTCTTATTTTAAATTTAATATTTCAAATTTATAATTTTTCTATAGAACTGAAATAATTAATAACATTATCAACTTTAAACAATTTTTTCTTTTTGTTCGCTTTGTTAAGCTGATAAGTAGAGTATTTAGTTTTATGTAATTCATTTCTAAAATATAACATTTTATCACATAATATAATTTCAACAAAACCATTCACAAAATTTATCACTTTGTGTATACTTTTGTTTAAAAAATAAATTTGATTTTACGATAATATTGATTATTGTATGAATTGAAGTTTTAAATAAAAAGCAATATTTTACTTTAATTTCAAAGTATTGCTTTCTGCTAATTCAAGTTTTCTTTCTTTAAGTTCGTTTTGTTTTTCAATTGCTTTAGCTAATCTTTCAAGTGTCTTCACATTTTGATTAAACTCTCTAATTGCATTCTTTAGCCCTTCAGTTCTTTCTAAAATCATTTTAAAACTTAGAATATAAGCTTCTAAATTACCCGTGATTTCCTCCCTTAGTGCCTACATATTATATTCTAACTTCCTTACTTTTTTAAACTTTTCTTAGAAAAACTAGTATGCAAATAATCTTTAATTCTCTCTTTATTCAAGTACCCATTAAAAAGTTTCATCATTTCCTTATTTTGAAAACAATTTCTAACTTCCATTTCACTATCAAACAAATTAAGTAAATCTTTTCTCATGTTTCTAACTTCATCTAACTTATTTATATTACTAAGCTTGTTTCCAGCACCACCTACACATCCCATCGGACACGCCATCACTTCAACAAAGTCATACTTAACAGTCTTATTCTTAATCTTGTCAAGCACTTCCATGGCATTCTTTAGCCCGTAAACTACAAGCACATTAAGTTTCATACTACCTATACTAACACTAACTTCCTTAAAATCTTTAGTATCTCTAATAACCTCACAAGTATTTTTATCTTCATTTAACCCATTCAAATAACTAACAGCTCTTAAAACAGACTCAGTAACCCCACCAGTACTTCCAAAAATAACTCCACTTGAACTAGTTTTACCCATTAACTTGTCAAACTCACTTAACCTAATATTCTTAAAATCAATTTTATTCTCCTTAATCATCATACTAACTTCAGTTGTAGTCAAGTAGTAGTCCACGTTTTTAAACCCGTCGTTCATAAGCTCTTTTCTATTACTTTCAAACTTCTTAGCCGTACAAGGTACAATTCCAACAGTAACAATTTTCTCTTTAGGAATATGATTTTCCTGACTAAAATAACTCTTAACTAAAGCCCCCATAATAGCATTAGGGCTCTTAACTGTACTTAAATTACTTACAAACTCAGGGTACTTTCCTTCAACATACTTAACCCAAGCAGGGCAACAACTCGTAAACATAGGCAAATTCTTATTATTTTTAACTCTATCAATTAATTCCTTGCTCTCCAAACTTGTAGTAACATCAGCACCAAAAGAAGTATCCAAAACATAATTAAAACCAATATCCCTTAAAGCAGCAATTAACCTTTTATAAGTGTCCTTATCATATTCCATATCAAAGCATTCATTAATACTCGCTTTAACACCAGGAGCGATAAAAGCGACAACCACTTTATCTTTTTCATTTATAATATTCATTACTTTTCTGTAGTCATATTTTGGACAAAGTGCGCCAGTCGGACACATTAAAATACAGTTTCCACAGTTAACACACTCATGAACTTCCTTACTTAAATTTAGCCCAGTGACATTATTACACGTCTTAGTACATAACCCACAATTTATACACTTTTCAATAATTCTATTAATACTAGGATTCTCATTACTTACAAAAACTTTCTTATTAGTTTCTTCTATCTCAACATATCTAACAAAATGATCTTTATCAACCCCACATTTAGGACAATAAAAGTTAGCATCTTCATACTCATTTTCACTTGCTATATAATGACATAAATTACACATATATTTCATACTATTCACCTAGTATAATTTTATCATAACTAACTAACTTTATCAATGAAGTTCTTTACACACTCCACTTTCTGGCTCATAAAAACAATGATTTTTATATCTTCCAGAATAACTTTGCCCAAACCAAGTATTCTTACAACTTTCCCCAGTCTTAGGTGCATAAAAATAAAGTGCGTTAGTAGCAGGATGATAATATTCTCCCTTTAAAACCCTTTTAGCAAGCTCTTTTTCCTTAGTGGTACTTGAACTTTGAAATAAACTAGACTTAGTCCCACTAAACTGATTTTTCTGATAAATAACATCAGTAATCGTTCTAACATTAGTAAAATCTAAACAATCAGCAATAGCGCGGTTTACTATAACATTTCCAACCATAAGCATTCCAAGATCCCCCTCAGCCAAAGCTTCAGCTCTCATTATTCTTGCACACAAATCAAGCTCTTTAGTACTATAATTTATTAACATATCTTCACCCTTATTTAATTTTATTCACAAATTTCCAAAAAAAGTCTTTTATTTTAACCAAAACTATGATAAAATTAATAACGTGTTAGGGGTATAATATAATGGTAGTATTAACGTCTCCAAAACGTTCCGTTCGGGTTCGAGTCCTGATACCCCTGCCAATTTTAAAAGTAAGCTCTCAAGTGTGAGAGTTTTTATTTAACAAAAACTAATTTAAAACAAAAAATCAAAAAAATGTTGAAAATTAAGTACAAATGTAGTATAATTACTAACAGATGGGAGGTTTTGAATATGAATTATTCAAATAAGAAAATTATTTCATTATTATTATCTGGCGCAATTACATTAGGTGCAACTGCTCCAACAGTGTCTGCTGCTGAAACTAGTCGTAGACGTTATGAGCCAAGTTATCTAAGTGATGTAGCTTATGACCAAAACGTATACAGTATGACTGGTATGTATACAGAAATGCTTGACAAATTACCAGTATATGTTTACTTAGGAAACGATGTAGACAACGTTTACTTAGAAAAAAACGAAGCACTATATGTTGCTGAAATGAACTATGACAATACTTACATCTTCAAGAAAACTGGAGTTACTTATTACTATGACAGTCGTAACAGAAGACAAGAAGAAAAAGTTACAGTTTATGCAATAAGCGACAAGAAAACAGTATCAGACTATTCAGGATGGACTAGAATAGAAAAGAGTGACATAAGAAGAACTGAACTAGTAGCAACTTCAATTGAACTAGGAGAATTCTTACTAAAAGACATAGACTTATCAAGCTACTACTATAATGCTGACGGTTTCGCATTAGTAGACTTAAACAAAGATGGAAAAAATACTGAATTAATGTATTTAGGAAATGATAAAGAAAACAAAGTTTACAAGAAAGCTGAAGCTATCAAATATGCAGTAGAAAACTATGATACTTACTATATTCTAAGAAAAAGAATTTCTATAAAAGGTTCATATAGAAGTAATTATGTTTATGCAATAAGTGAAAAGAACAACGTAGAAGGTTGGTCTCAAGTAAGTAAAAAAGACATTAAAGAAGACGAAGTAATCGCAACTAACGTTGAATTCATGGAAGCATTAGTTAACATCTATGATGGAGATATCACTGTTATTAAAGATAATTCAAACGAAATTATAGATGATAACAAAAATAACAATAATAACAATAATAATGGAAATAACAACAACGGTAACAATAATAACACAGCCAAAGATTACTCATATATGCTAAAAAATGAAGCATTAACATATGCTTACCAAAACTATGCTGACTTCT
Source organism: uncultured Eubacteriales bacterium (assembly GCA_963645645.1). Classification (GTDB taxonomy): domain Bacteria; phylum Bacillota_I; class Bacilli_A; order RF39; family UBA660; genus CAG-628. The sequence continues at coordinate 1,429 of CAVITD010000091.1, read as the reverse complement.
GCATCTTAAGTAGAGAATTCAAAGGTTCTACAATATATGCATTCAGTTCTAGTTTGGATGTACAAGACTGGGATATTGTTGGAAATGACGAAATTAACGAAAACGCTAACATTTTCCTAACAATAAACGATGCTAATAAATACATATATGCAGTAACTTACAACAATGCAAAAAAATTAACTATATAAATATGAAAAGTAAATCTTTTGGGGTTTACTTTTTTTGAAAAGCTTGCTAAAAATGTTGACAGTTGAATGGTTCTGATGTAATATATGTATCAATTAATAGTGTTAATGAAGGAGGCATGGTACAATGAAACAAAAATATGAAGAACTTTTATTGAGTGAATTAATTGCCATTTATGCGTATGATTTGGAAAATGAAAATGTTAAGAATGAAATTGTAAACAGATTAATATTTTGCGGTTTTGACGAAAAAACTATAATGCTAATTATTGAATGTGAAGTTAAAATAATCAAGAAAAGAAAATTGAAAAATATGCCTCATTTGTGTAATAGTTATATTTGGTTAGATAGCAATAATAAATTGGTTGGTAAACGAAAATTGTTTAATAGACCAAAGGAATTTTACTATGTTTATCCAGATAGACCTGTACTTGAAACATCATTAACCCTATCAGAATTAATGTGGATATATGACGAAGCATTTTATATTGCAAATATAGGCAAAAAAAACTCTGAAGTAATAATGAGCGAAGTAAGAGAAATATCTTGTCATGAAGACTCACGTTCATGGGTAGTTGGAGAGTTTTATAGTAGAATTGAAAGTATTTATAGATATGCTAATAATATTAATAAAGAGTATAAAGGGATAATCATTGATAATAATATTTCTTGCTTATATGATAATGAACTAAACATTATATTTAATGAAAAATGGAGAAAGAAATTAGGACTTAGAAAAAAATATAAATCTTATACGCAAGAATATTATTTATATAAAACAAATCAGGAGGGAGGTCAAAAATAATGAGTTGGCTTAGTAGAATTTTAAGTGACGACAACGATGAAAAAGTAACTGATAAGTTTGAAACTACTACTGGACGTAACAGATATGACAGGTACGAAGGAACTGATGAAAAGCATACTCATGAGAGGGCTGATACTTTAACTGGTGTTCAAGGTGGACATGGAGAAAACTTAACAGAAGAAGAAAGAAAAAAAATATGGAAAAATGTTGAAATAGGGAGGCGTTTACTTATGTTATTTAATGAAAATAAAAATTATAAAGAAATAGACGAAGAAACTTTTAAAAATGAATTAGAAAGATTTAAAAACTCTTCAGACATAGTTGGAATTATCTACTATTTTTACAAAGACAAAACTGGTAACATTGTAAAAAAAGAAAGAAAAAGTTTAAGAACACCAATAGTGGAAAATGACTTAGAATTATTAGTAAAATACTATGT
>CAVITD010000090.1:0-6062 GCA_963645645.1 uncultured Eubacteriales bacterium | reverse complement strand
AAATAAAATTTTTAACTGTTTTTTGATAAAACACTAAAAATTATACTACCACTTGACACCCATCTAAACATTTTTAATACATTTTCTTGTTATTTACCCTACCATAGTTTATAATGTTTTTGGGAGGTAAAGATATGAATTCAGATAATTTTGTTTATGCTGATGTGTTAATGTGTTATGGTTTTGAGGATAATGAACCTCTTTGTATGCCTTATATTTTAAATGATGTTCTTTATAAACTAGATAAAAATCATTTTGTTAGTTTAAGACATATAAGAAAAGAAAGAGATTTAATTGAAATAAGAAAAAAATTTAAAAAAGGAGAAACTTTAAAAGATATTATATTAGGAGTTAAACCTGATAGTTATGGCTTATTTGTTGATAAAAAAACTCTTATGAATTACTTTATAGAGTATGACGAAATGATAGATTTTAAAGCACTAAAAAAGGCTCAAAATAAGTGAGCCTTTTATTTTTTTAGCCACATATACATTCTACATAAGTATCGTTTAAACATCTTAAGCAGCATAAGCAGTTGATGTTCATTGTAAATATTGAGTCTGTGCCTACATATGGATAAGGACTTGTTTCGTCAGTATTAGCTGCAAGTACTCTAAATGTACAGCAGCATCCATCTACTTTCTCTACTCTAAATACATTTGAACAGTTTTCACTAGTAGCGTCTGTACATACTGTATTAGTTCTAGTAGTTGGCATTGACAAAGGTGTTCCGTTACTTCCACACATATAAAGCATAATTGGTCTAGTATTACATACTACACAGTTAGTGCCTCCTCCAAGTGCTGGTCTATCGCAAGAATTCAAGCAATTATCTGGACAAGCATTTGATTGAAGAACATTTATAACTTGTAAGATTTCAGCTATGCAATTATTAGTTTCACAAGTGTTGCAATTATTATTTTGATTACATCTAGAACATCCTGTATTATTATTCATATAATCCACCCCTTCTTTATATTCACTATTAATTTATGTTAATTTATAATTTTTGTGAGTGAAATAGTCTACATTTATTAAAATAATGTTTATTTTTCTTTTCATTTATAGTATAATTTTTATAGGAGGTATATTATGGATATACTATTTAATTATGAATATTTAATAATACTACTTATTCTAATATTAATATCTATTGTTATAATAAGAATTAATAAGAAAGACTTTACAATTAAGATAAATAAATTAATTGAGTACTTAGGTGGTAAAGATAATATTTTAAATGTTGAAAGTAATATGAGTAGACTTAACATTAAAGTAAAAGATACTAGCATTGTTAACAAAGATGCAATTGAAAAACTTGGTGCTAAAGGGATAGTTGAAATTGACAATGAACTAAAAATTATAATGGGTCCTAATAGCAAGCAACTTAAAAAGTATATTAAAGATTTAAAGTAGAATTTTCTACTTTTTTTGTGTTTTCACGACATAATTCGGCAAAATACGACATTAAAACATGTTATTATTATACTGGTGATGTAAAATGTTTTTGGTTATAAATGGTATAATTGTTGTATTTCCAATACTAGTATATATATTTTTTATAGTGTATGAAGAAAATATGAAATTAGAAAAAAGTAAGATAATGCTAAAAATAATTTTATTTATATCTATGTATTTAGCTCTTTACTTTAAAAAATATGTAGGAGTAAATTATCAAATATCTTGTTTAATCTTACCTATTATTTTAAGTTACTTATATAATGAAGGAAGAGTTGCTTTAATACTTAGTACCCTTTTGTGCTTGCATTCATGTTTTTCTTTAAACTACAATATATACACTTCTATTATATTCTTTCTACTTCTTTACTTAACATACAAAAAATACTCAAAAAGTAATATGAGTAGCAAGTTTCTAATAAACTCTTCTATCGTTCTAATGTTACTTTATTTCGTAGTTAATCTAATAATTAGTTATAATGATATTGTTATGTTAGACGAAATAATTTCTTTAATAGTGTACTCTCTAATCATATATGCTATAAATTATGGAATTAATGAAAGTAAGAATATAATTAGTTTACACATGAGTTTAAAAGAGTTTGAAAAAGAAAAAAATATAAAACTTAACCTATTTAAAATAACTCATGAAATTAAAAACCCCTTAACTGTAGTAAATGGATACTTAAGTATGTTTGATGTAACAGACGTAGAAAAAAGTAAAAGATATATTTCTATTCTTAAAAATGAAGTTAATAGGGCACTTAACTTGTTAAGCGATTTCATGGAATTTACCAAAATTAAAGTTGTTAAAAAAGAATGTAATTTCAACGATTTAATAAGCGATGTTAAAGAAGTATTAATTCCTTTCTTTGTTAAAAAGAATGTTAGTTATAGTTTCTCTGTTCAAAATAATATCATAGTTAATATGGACTACAATAGAATTAAACAAGTAATTATCAATGTAATAAAAAACGCAGTTGAAGCCTGCCAGGAAAGTAATGGCATGGTTACAACTACAGCTTTTACAGAAGAAGATTATTTAATCATTGTCGTTAAGGATAATGGTATTGGAATGGATAAATTTGTACTTGATAATATACTAGTGCCGTTTTATACGACAAAAGATAATGGAACTGGTTTGGGAGTAAGTCTTAGTAAAGAGATATTAGAAGCTCATGGTGGTACAATTAATTATGATAGTGTAAAAAGCGAGTACACTACTTGTAAAATTACTATTCCACTTTAATAATATGGATAGTAGTATGGTCTTGGAGGATAATATGCTTGTTGTTGTGGACGTGGTCCGACTGCAGCTACAGCAACTCCTCCAGTTAAAGCACCTAATAAGAATGGCCCTGCAAAAGGAACAAATCTGTCATTCTTATAGTTTATACTTCTATAATACATAAAAACACCTCTACTTTAGTGTATGAAGTGTTTTATTTTTCGCCTGTGCTTTTAAACCTAAACAAGCTAATACTTGGTTTATTAAATAATCTTAAATGATAAGTTCTTGTACCTATTCCATTTGATATATACATATTGTTGTTTTCATAGTAGTCTTTATAATATGTTGTACTTCCATCGTACTTATTAGATAAAAGTGGTAAATTTACTTCTCCACCTAAGGTATTTCCTGATAATATGAGATTAACTTCTTCACTAGAGAGCTTGTTAACCACATCTGGTTCATGACTAACAAATATTGTATAATACCCTTTACAATTAGACATATCTTCAAGTTTATAATTACCCAAAATATAAGAAGACACTCCGTACAAGCATATTGGAGTTACATCTTTATAATATAATAATTCATAGCTATTGTCTAACTTAGTAAATCCACTTTTATCAAGTATTTCTATAGACTCGTCTTTATCAAGTGAGCCTGTTACATAATATTTTCCTATTGAAGTTTCTATACCTAAAAGCAAAGATATAATTTTCTCTTTATCATCAGTTTCATTATAAATTAAGTTACCACCATATACTAATATATCGGGTTTTAATTCTTCTATTTTCTTTACGATGTTATCTAGTTCACTTTCTGTTACTGAGCTACCTAAAAGTAAATCTGAAAAGAATACTAGTTTTACTCCACTATATGAAAGTGGTATTTCATTTTCTACAAGTCTAGTTTCTCTTATTACAAGTGTTTTAGGTTCTAAATATTTTGCATACATAAACAGTCCTACTAAAACAATTACTGTAATGATAAGTATATCTATTAATTTACTTTTAAAGCTTTTCTTAGTATTAGCTTCTTTTTCTACACTCTTCTCTTTCATATTAAACCGCCATTAAAATTATAATAAAACAAATAGTATTATGAATGCTGTGACTTACTATTGTAGATACAATATTATCACTTTTATTGTATAAATAACCAAAAGCATATCCAAGTGAACCATAAGGTAAGATAAATAAAAGTTCTTTTAAAGATAAACCTATTCCAGCAAGAGTATGTACTCCACCAAAAAGTATTGCTGTTATAAGTGGAAAGTATTTAGTTTTTCCCGTTACCTTTCTAAGCCCATAACGGAATAGCATTTCTTCAACTAAAGGTGCGACTATTGATATTGAAATTAAACCTATTATAGGATAAGCAGTTATTGATTGTCTATTTAATTCTTCATTAACAGACATATTACCATTAAACACTAAGTAAATTAGTATTATATTAAATAAATACATGAAAGCTAAACCTATACCCCAATACTTTAAACTATCTCCAAAATTCTTACCAAAATTACTAAAATACTTTTTAATACTTTTCTTAAACATATCTCTATACTTTATCAAATATATTATTGCTACACAAATATTACCTATATACAAACTAGTTATTTCAGATAACTTCACTACTTTATAAAAGAACAAGCCAACAAACTGTGGTACAAACAAATAAATAATAATGAGTAGTAATAACTCTCCAACATCTTTTAATTTATTCATGACTTTTTCCATTTAACTCATCTCCATACTCTAATTTTACCAAATTTTAAGCAAAAAGAAAACTCTAATTAAAGAGTTTTACATTTAAAAGAACACAACTCTGTTCACTCTTAGTTAGTTACTTTTATTATGTTCTTTTTCCCCTTACTTACAACAGTATCATTTATAGTTATTACTTCATCAGGATTAATTATTTTTTCATTGTTAACTTTTATTCCACCTTGAATAATTAGTCTTCTTGCTTCACTTTTAGAAGGGGCTAAATTAGATTTAACTAATAAATCTACTAAACTTAATTCTTTATCTTCAATTTTAACAGTTGGCATATCATCATTTATTTTTCCACTAAAGATATCTATACTAGTTTGTCTAGCAATATCCGCTTCTTCTTTACCATGTAAATCTTTTACAACTTCATAAGCAAGTGTCTTTTGCGCTACTCTAGTTTCAGGATATGCGTTTTGTTCTTTCATAACTTCGCTTATCTCTTCTAGTGTAAGGAATGTAAATACTTTTAAGTATTCTTCTACTTTAGTATCATCACTATTTAATAAGTATTGATATATCTTGTATGGAGAAGTTTTTTCTTTATCAAGCCAAAGAGCGTTACCTTCACTCTTTCCAAATTTATGTCCTTGTTTATCTAGTATTAATGGCATTGTAAAACCATAAGCTTCTTTTCCTAATATTTTTCTTATTAATTCTATACCAGTTGTAATATTACCCCATTGGTCGCTTCCAGCAGCTTGTAACACACAGTTTTTATCTTGATATAAGTGTAAGAAATCATATCCTTGAAGTAAAGTATAAGAAAATTCTGCATAAGTTATACCACTATCAAGTCTTCTTGAAATAATATCTTTATTTAGCATATAGTTTACATTTATATATTTTCCTATATCTCTTAAAAAATCCAAGAATGTTACATCTTTAGTCCAGTCATAGTTGTTTACTATAGTTGCTTTATTATCAAGTAAGCTTGAAACTTGCTTAGTTAAACCTAGAATATTTTTTTCTACAGTCTCTTTTGAAATAATTTCCCTTTCAGCAGTAGGTCTAGGATCTCCAATTAATCCAGTAGCGCCTCCAACTAAAACTATAGGCTTGTGTCCATGTAACATTAATCTTTTTGCAGTTACAAATGATGCATAGTGCCCAATATGAAGACTATCTGCAGTTGGGTCTGTTCCTATATAGAAAGTTAAACTTTCATTATTTAGTTTTTCTTCCAAATCAGAGGAGCTTACATCTTTTACTACTCCTCTTTCTTTTAATTCTTCATAAAATGTCATATTTTTTCCTCCTCAAAAATAAAAAGATGGAACCCAAAGGACGAAATATTCGTGGTACCACCTTATTTTATACTCATTTACTATAAAGCGTAGCCTATTAATCTAAAAAGTATGTATTTCATTTTTATTCCAATTGTTAACTTCCACCAAATGTTAACTCTCTATAAATTAGATATAAAACTACTTTTACTTCTTCATGCAATTAATGATTAAATTATATCATGTTTTTCATTATTTGTAAAACAGTTTTTACAATTTATACACCCATACTAGATGTTACATGTAAAGTACTTCATCCATCAATTACAATACCTTGTCCAGTAATGTATGAACTTTCTTCACTTGCTAAAAATG
>CAVITD010000089.1:0-5587 GCA_963645645.1 uncultured Eubacteriales bacterium | reverse complement strand
AACGAGTATTATGGCTTTGGTTTGGGGGCACATGGGTTTATAAGTGAATTAAGATATGAAAATACAAGAAGTTTTAATACATATTTAAAAGATAATTTTAGATTTAATGAATTAGTTTTATCTAAAAGAGAAGATATGGAAAACGAAATTATATTAGGTTTTAGAAAACTTGATGGGATAGATATAGTAGAGTTCTTTAATAAGTATCACACTAATATTCAAGATGAATTTAATATTACGCCACTTTTAAAAAATGGATTACTGGTATTAAAAGATAATATGATATTTATAAGAAGAGATAAAGTTTATGTAATGAATACTATATTAAATGAGATACTTAAATAATGTACAAAATAAAGTACTTAATTTAATTAGTAAACTTTGATATAATTAAGTTGTCATTAAGAAAATACTTTATATTAAAGATTATTTTACTTATATGACTCATACAGACTGCCTAAATTAATAATAATTTTCGGACTGAGGCAGGAAACACCATTTAAGTATTTAAGTGGTGTTTTTAAATGTTTATGATTATGTTCTATATATTAAACTTACAACAGTATACGACTATTTATTTAATGAAAGTTAAAGAATTTCACTTGACTTTTACTGTTAACAAATGTAAACTTAATTATGGTGATATAATGAAAGAAATAGTTAAGTGTTTATCAAAATATAAATGGGCTATACTGGCAGTAATAGGCTTATTAATAATACAAGCATATTGTAATTTAGCTCTTCCAACATACACAAGTAATATTGTTAATGTTGGTATAGAAGAAAGCGGTATAACAAGTGTTGTACCTATAAAATTAAAAGAAAGTACATTTAATAGTTTACTTGAAAACTCAGAATATTCTAGTGCTATTAAGTCTAGCTATGAATGTACTAGTGGGGTGTGTACTAAAGTTAATGATAACTTAAGTGAAAGTGATGTGACACCTTTTTTAGAAAAAATGTATAATACAACTAATAGAAGTGAAATAATCAACAACTTAAAAAATGAATATAAGCTTTTAGGAGTAGATATTGATAGTATGTCTATGTCATATATTAAAACTACTGGAATTAAGATGGTTTTTGTTGCAATACTAGCAATGGGAATAACTATACTTAGTGTGTATATTTCCAGTAAAGTAAGTACTTTATTTAGTAGAGATTTAAGAAAGAAAGTAGTAGAAAAAATTATATCTTTAGAAACTGCTGACTTAAATAACTTTAGTAGTGCATCTTTAATTACTAGATGTACAAATGATATAACTCAAATAAGTAGTGTAGTTACAATGCTTTTGAGTGTAGTTTTATTTGCCCCTATAATAGGAATTGGAGCAATAACTAAAGTTACAGGTAGTCCAATATCTTGGATAATAGTTTTAGCAGTAAGTTTAGTACTTTTATTAATATTTATATCATTTATGTTAGTATCTCCTAGATTTAAAAAGTTTCAAGATTTACTTGATAAAGTAAACTTAGTAAGTAGGGAAAGTTTAACAGGACTTCCAGTTATAAGAGCATTTGCAAATAAGAAGTTTGAAGAAGATAAGTTTGATAAAGCGAATATAGAACTAGCTAACAACGGGTTATATATAGATATAGTATGGAGTTTATCTTTGCCTACACTAACATTTATTATGAATGGTGTCGCTATTCTAATAATATGGGTAGGAGCATATAAGGTATCTAACTTTAGTATGCAAGTTGGAGACTTGATCGCATTTATCACATACACTATGCAAATAATTAGTTCATTTTTAATGATGTCTATGTCTGCAATTATGATACCAAGAAGTTTTGTAAGTATAAAAAGAATTAATGAGATATTTGAAACAAATAATAGTATTGCTGATAAAGATAAGACTAAAAAGTTAAAGAGTGTTGATACTTTAGAATTTAAAGATGTATATTTTAGATATAATAATGCAACTGAAGATGTACTTAGAAGTATTAATTTTACAGCTAAAAAGGGTACAACTACTGCATTTATTGGTAGTACAGGAAGTGGTAAGTCTACACTAGTTAACTTAATACCAAGATTATTTGAAGTAACAAGTGGGAGTATTTTAATAGACGATATTAATATAAAAGATGTGAGTATCTCTGATTTAAGAAGTCATATTGGGTATGTTCCACAAAAAGGAAAGCTATTTAAAGGTACAATAATGAGTAACTTAACATTTGGACAGAAAAAGAAAGATGTTAAATTAATAGAAGAAGCTTGTAATATAAGCGAGGCTATGGAGATAGTTAATGAAAGTGAGAAAAAGTTTGATAGAGAGATAAGTGAAGGTGGGTCAAATGTAAGTGGTGGACAAAAGCAAAGACTTTCAATTGCGAGAGCTTTAGCAAAAGACCCAGATATTCTTATATTTGATGACTCTTTTAGTGCGCTTGATTTTAAGACAGATAAAAAAGTTAGAGAAAACTTAAAAAGAATATCTAAAGATAAAATGATATTTGTAGTTGCACAAAGGATTAGTAGTGTAATTAATGCAGATAATATAATAGTGTTAAACAATGGAGAAATAGTGGGAATGGGTACACATGAAGAGTTAATGAATACTTGTCCAATATATAAAGAGATTAAAATTAGTCAACTAGGAGGTGAAGAGTAATGAAAGATAAACCAAAAGATTTTACTACTTCTTTGAAGAACCTTATATCTTCACTTAAACCTTATAAAGCTAAGATTGTAGTAGTCTTTGTATTTAGTATATTATCAACACTTTTTACAATAGTTGGACCAAAAGTTTTAGGAAATGCTACAACTGAATTATATAACGGTGTGGTTGCTAAGCTAAATAATGCTGGAAGTATAAACTTTACTAAACTTCATACAATACTTATAACTTTGTTAATCTTATACATAATAAGTGCAATATTTAACTATATTCAAGGTGTAGTAGTTGCTAAAATAAGTGCTAAATATACAATGGATTTAAGAAGAAAAGTAAATAGAAAGATGGAAAGACTTCCTTTAAAATACTTTGATAAGAAAAGTCACGGAGAAGTGTTGTCTTTAATTACTAATGATATTGATAAGATAAGTCAAAATTTAAGTAATGCTTTAACTGAGACAGTTACTTGTATAATTGCTGTACTAGGAATGCTTATAATGATGTTTAGTATAAATGTTACAATGACTTTAGCTATAATTATAATATTACCTATATGTATGGTGTTAACTGCAAAAATTGCAAGTAAAGGGCAAAAGTATTTTACTAGTCGCCAAGAAGGGCTAGCTAAAGTAGATACTAAAGTAGAAGAAATGCTAAGAAATCACAATATAATTAAAGTGTTTAATTCTGAAGACAAAATATTAAAAGATTTTAATAAAGAAAATGACAGTCTTGCAGATAGTACATGGAAGAGTAACTTTATAGGTGGAATAATGCATCCAATTATGATGCTTATAGGAAACTTGAGTTATGTTGTTATTGCTTTTCTAGGTGGATTATTTGTAATACAAGGAAAGATTACAGTAGGTAATATACAGTCATTTATAACTTATGCTAAAAATTTTACTAATCCAATTGGTAATTTAGCAAGTATTATGACTGAGTTAGAAAGCATGATAGCAGCTAGTGAAAGAGTAGAAGAATATCTTAATGAAGAAGAAGAGAAAAAAGTAGAAAACCCAGTATCTTTAGATGGTGTTAAAGGTAATATTACGTTTGACCATGTAAAGTTTGGGTATGAAATAGATAAACCTATTATAAAGGACTTCAGCGCTCATATAAAAAAAGGTAAGAAAATAGCGATAGTCGGACCTACTGGAAGTGGGAAAACTACATTAGTTAAGTTACTTATGAGATTTTATGATGTTAACTCGGGTAGCATTTTGATAGACGATATTAATATACAAAATGTTGATAGAAATGAATTAAGAAGGAATATCGGTATGGTTCTTCAAGATACTTGGCTTTATAGTGATACTATTATGGAAAACATTAGATATGGAAAGTTAGATGCTACTGACGAAGAAGTTATAGAGGCTTCTAAAGAAGCTCAGGTACATCATTTTATTCAAACACTACCAGACAGTTACAATATGCAAATAAATGAAGAAACTAACAATATTAGTGAAGGGCAAAAACAACTTTTGACTATAGCAAGGGCTATTTTAAGAGATCCTAAGGTGTTAATACTAGACGAAGCTACAAGTAGTGTTGACACTAGAACTGAAGAGTTAATTCAAAAAGCTATGGACTCTTTAATGAAAGGTAGAACTTCATTTATAATAGCCCACAGGCTTTCTACAATTAAAAATGCAGACCTTATATTAGTCTTAAAAGATGGCGATATAATCGAGCAAGGTACACATGAAGAACTTCTAAATAGTAATGGGTTTTATAGTTCATTATATTATAGCCAGTTTGAAAGCGAATAGACATCGTTTAATTTCGATGTTTTTTTGTATTTATTTTAGTACAAAAGGTTGACTAGATATAAAGTTTTTGGTATAATTATATCATGCTTATGGGGCTGTTTTGATTCGACAGGGTCTTCGTAGGTATGGGTACAAGTAGTAGGCGTACTTAAAACGCGACAATAAAATAATCGGAAACGATATTGATAATTTTGCACCTGCTTTTGCCTAATTAGGTAGAAGGTGCGTTTGGCTTATTCTTTGTTCACGAGAGTAATGTCCAGACTCATAAAAGTGAACTATATTATGAATTGTTTAGGTTTCATAATGAAACTCACTAAACTTAGGCTAGTATTGGATCGTTGGCTCTCCTAAATATTAGCTGAAATATAAACCAACTAAACTTGTAAGAATGCCTGTATACTTGATACTTTGGACACGAGTTCGTTACTCGTCAGCTCCACCAATAATAAAAAAATAAACAAGGCATAGATTTTAATGGGGGTAAATATGAAAGATTCAGTAGATACAATGTTATTTTTAGAGTATATGAAAGCGTATGGGTTTAATATAGAAGATTACACTTCAATACTAGAGATATTAAGTAATGTTACACTTAGTATGTCTAAATATTTAAGAGGATATGATACATACATTTTAAATAATAAAGTAGATTATAAAGAATTAAGAGATTTTGGTTTAAAAGGCGCTAATGGGTATATTAAAGATAAAGAAATTTATATACCTAGTACAATGGAAAATGATAAATGGTTTAGTAAAAGAAATAAGTATTATTATGAGCATCCTTTAATGGAAAGCTTTGACGCTATAATTGGATGTGGATTATCTAGTGAAGTGTTTGACCTTCCAAAGAAACCATTATTTATTGGTACTTGTATTGATACTAGTGACGAAAACAAAAAGCGTATTTTTAAGTTATATCATGATTTAGCTGTTTCTATGGGGTGTGAATATTATCAAGATAAAGCAAGTATTTTAAATAAAGAAATGTGTTTAGTTAGACATAAAAAATAATAGTTTTACATACAATTAGTATACACTTTCATGTGTTTACATAGATTAAAGGAGACTTTTTGTTAAAGTCTTCTTTTCAAATTCTTAAAAATGTAGTATACTTAAATGGGTGAAGTTATGACAGAGTTTAGAAATTTAGAAGAATTATATAATAGAATTAAACCAGCTTTATATTCTAAAGTA
>CAVITD010000088.1:0-2595 GCA_963645645.1 uncultured Eubacteriales bacterium | reverse complement strand
AAAGGTCGCTCTCAAGCAATTATTGAACTTGTAAAACTTGGAGAGCTTACAATTTAATAAAGACTTCGGTCTTTTTTTCTATTTATAAAAATATACTTAAATAGGTGTTTTAAATGATAAAAAGATCCTCAATAAGAAGAATATGTATTGCTACCCTTACATTATTTATATTACTTATAATATATTTATTTCCAAGTGGTAAAAATGTAACTTATGAACATTTAAGTTATATCCAAAAAGAAGAAATGCCTATATTTTTAATAGATAGTTCTAACTATGTAGCTAGATGCACTATATCTAAAGAAAGTACTACTATTATAGATGAAGTAAAAGAAAAAATAGAAGCACTTACTAAAAATACTAAAAAATCTACTTATATAAGAGATGGTTTTAAAAGTATTATACCAGAGAATACTAAATTACTTGATGCTTTCTTAGAAGAAGGAATACTAACTCTTAACTTTAGTAAAGAACTTTTAAATGTAGTTCATAGTGAAGAAGAAAAGATGATAGAAGCTATTGTGTACTCTTTAACAGAAATAAAAGATATAAAGAAAATAAAAATACTTGTAGAAGGAGAAAAATTACTTAAATTACCTAATTCTAATAAATCTTTACCAGATTACTTGGATAAGTCTTTCGGAATAAATAAGTTATATTTAATAGATTCCATAAAAGATACTAGTAAAACTACGATATATTATTTAAGTAAGAATAAAGATTATTATTACTATGTACCAGTTACTAAAGTAAGTAATGAAAAACTAGAGCGAGTTGAAATAATTATTAAAGAGCTTCAAACTACACCGATATATCACACTAATTTGATAAGTTATCTTACAGCATCAGCTAATATGACAAGTTATGAGCTTTTAGAAAATACCATTAGTTTATCATTTGATAATTATTTAATTGCTAATATGAAAGAAGAAGATATTTTAGAAGAAGTTAAGTATTCAATTGCACTATCAATACGTGATACTTACGGCATAAATGAAGTAGTTTTTAACTTACCTGATAGCGAAACTTTAAAAATTTCGCTATAACTTACACAAAAAGACTTGCAAGAAGTCTTTTTTTATACTATAATATGTTTGTTAGCGAAAAAGCTATGTCCTGGTAGCTCAGCTGGATAGAGCAATCGCCTTCTAAGCGATCGGTCGTGAGTTCGAATCTCGCCCAGGACACCATATAAAATAAGCAAAAAACCTAGAAAATATGTTGATTTTCTGGGTTTTTTATAATTTTAGTAAAAGTAAATAAATGTTATTTTAAATTACTTAATTTTTCATATTCTTCTTTAAATATTTCTAAGAATTTATTTATTTCTTCGGTAGTACTTACATGTGATAAGCTTATTCTTATAGTGTGTTTTGCCCGATTTACATCATTATAAACCGCTATAACACTATTTGAAATATCTCCGCTTGAACATGCTGTGTTAGTACTTACATATACTTCATGTTTTTCTAAAGAATGTACCATTACTTCTGGCATAACATCCATAATACTTATATTTAGTATTTGGGGAATACTATACTTTGATTTATTAATTAAAATATTCGGATACTTACTTAAACTAGAAGTAATTTTATCATTAAGTAAACTAACAAATCTTTCTTTTTTTTCAAGTCCATCATTTGCAAGACGGATAGCTTTTGATAAAGATGCAATAAGTGGTAGCGGTGGTGTTCCAGGTTTTAAATCGTTACTTTTGCCACTGCCATAAATAAGGGGTGTTATTTTAACCATACTGCTTTTATAAAGAAAACCAATACCTTTTGGAGCAAAAATCTTATGTCCCGACATACTTGCTAAGTCAACATCATGCATATTAATACTTACTTTACCAATAGCTTGTGTCATATCAGAATGAAATATTGTCCCCATGTTTTCTTTTTTTATTATTTGCCTAATCATTTTTAAAGGTTGTCTTATACCAAGTTCCGAGTTAACTGCACAAATACTTACTAAAATAGTATCTTCCCTAACTAATTCTTTTAAATTATCAAAATCAATTAAACCTTCTTTATCATTATTAACATAACTTATTTCAAACCCCATTGTTTTTAAATAATCACATATCGCATATATTGATGGATGTTCTAGTTTAGATACAATTATATGTTTACCTCTTTTATGATTTGCAAGGGCTGTGCCAATTAAAGCCATGTTGTTTGCTTCAGTTGCTCCGCTAGTGTATACTATTTCATTTGCATTTACTCCGAAAATATCTGCTATTTGTTTAGTAGCACTTTCTAAAAGTTCACTAGATTTTTGCCCTAAACTATGGATCGAATTAGCATTACCTATAAAGTTTTTAGTAACATTTGAATATGTATCAAAAACACTTATATCAACTGGTGTTGTAGCACTATAATCTAAATATATCATTATTTACCTCCTTAATTTTGTGATTCTTCAAGTAATTTTTTATGAATACCTGGTTCAACTATATTAATAGCATTTATAGCATTTTCTAAACTATTTTTAAAATTACCTTTAAAAAAGGCATTTTCAGCTTTTAAAAGTCCGAAATCAACTTCTTTATTTGTAACACGATATCTATTACCATAAACTATTGCTGTTTCTGCC
>CAVITD010000087.1:0-3840 GCA_963645645.1 uncultured Eubacteriales bacterium | reverse complement strand
GAAGAATTTATTACAAAATATAATAGAAGAAATAATTAATAACATACATGAAAGAGTGAAAAAATACATTCACTCTTTTTAAAATTAAAAAAAGTTTTTTATGCCTTTTGGGGTTTACTTTTTTCTTTATTTAATTTATAATTTTAATAGTGATGTTAAATGAAAATAAGTTATATATTTAAAAAAATTAAAAACATGAGATACAAAGAATACGTTAACCATGCAAAAATCGTAGCAGACAAAATGAACAAAAGCACAGTAAGCATTCTTTTTGACATGGCAAAATGTGCACTTTTATATGGAAGTGGATACATGGACTATTTTGAGTTTGAGTTCTACTTACTAAATGCAAAAGAAAGAAAAACCTACCTAACAGGAAAATACAACAATGACATAGTAAAAAGATACAACAGAAAAGAAGACTGGCACTTACTAGAAGACAAAGGCGAGTTCAATAAACTATTTAAAGAATACCTAGGTAGAGAATTCCTTGACCTTAGAGAAGCTTCATTTAAAGAATTCAAAGAGTTTATTTATAATAAAGATAAAATAGTATGTAAGCCCCTAGACAACTGTGGTGGAAAAGGAATAGAAATAATACCAATAGACAAATCAATATTTAAAAACGAATATAACGTACTCAAGCTTTATAATAGCATTATGAAAAAAGAACAATTTCTTTTAGAAGAAGTAATAATTCAAAACAAAGAACTATCTAAACTTTATAGTGGAAGTGTTAACACGCTAAGAATAATCACATTTTTAGATAACACAGGCACAACTAGAATACTAAACACAATTTTAAGAATTGGTAACAATGGTAATGTTGATAACTTCAGTAGTGGGGGAATGTACACATTTGTTAACGAAAGTGGCACTGTTTATGTTCCAGCAATAGATGAAGTTGGTCGTATATACTATGAACACCCAAAAACACATGAAAAAATCGTAGGCTTTAAAGTACCAAACTTTGATAAAGTAAGCTCATTCGTTGACAAACTAAGTAAAAGAGTGCCTACAATAAGATACGTTGGATGGGACATAGTCATAACAGATACTGGTATCTGTGTAATTGAAGGAAACGAATATCCTGGAGTATTCCAAGTAAAGCCAAGCATAAGTGGAATAAAAACAGGAGACCTTCCAAAATTTAAAAAATATATGGATTTATAGGAGAATTATATGGAATTATTTATAGTTTTAGTACTAAGTTTATTTGAAATATTCTCACTACTTTTTGGCTCATTAATAGTCTTTAGCACAAAAAACAGCGAAAAAGTAATGAACATAAGTGTATCACTAGGCTTTGCAGTTCTAGTCTTACTTGGTATATTCCACCTTATACCAGACGCATATGAGTTTTATATAGAAGGCTTAACTAACTTTAAAAGTATAATATTTATAGTCTTCTTCACAATTATGGGCTTTGGTTTAATTATCGCACTAGACGTACTAGGCGGACACCACCATCAAGAAGGCAAAGAAAGTAACCACATTAAACACATTTCTTTAATCACTTGCATATTCTTAGTTATTCACAATTTTATAGAAGGTATGACACTTTATGGAACAGTTTTATCAAGTAGTGAAGCTGCAGTAATACTAACTTTAGGAATTGCAATGCACAACGTTCCACTTGGTTTTACCTTATCTAGCACATTTAGTAAACTCTACGGAAAAAGTAGAACCCTACTATATATGGTACTAATAGGCTCTTCCTACTTAATAGGCGCAGTTGTATTAAGACAAGTCACACTAAATAGTTTCTTACTAGGAAGCTTGCTTTCACTAACATTTGGTATGATACTTTATATCGGTCTATTTGAATTTCTACCACTAATAAAAGAAACAAAAGACAAAAAAACTACATACATCTCTATGCTTTGTGGTCTAGTCTTAATGTTAATAACTTTATTTATATAAGGAGCACAATATGAAAGAATTTATAAAAGTGAATAAGTACTACTTAATAACAATTATTTTAATGTTATTAACATTTATTTTAGTAAAAAAGCATTTTAGTTATGAGTTATTAACACTAGACACGTCTATTCATGATAAGTTATTAACACTTTATCACACAAATTTTCTAAACTACATCATGAGATTCATTTCCCTTCTCGGTAGCGTGTACTTCTACATTATAGTACTTCTAATAGTTCTAATAAAATCAAAGAACTACTTCAAGTTAACAGTCATACCACTAATTATAGCATACCTAACAAACATGACTTTTAAACTAATCATAAATAGAAATAGACCACTTACATGGATAGTCACTCCACCAATTGACCCAAGTTTCCCAAGTGGACACACCATCTGTAGCGTAGTCTTTTACGGCATAATAATTTACTTGCTAAAAAATATAAAAAACAAAAAAATTAGACTAACATTAAGAATACTACTAACCATATTAATAATACTAATAGGAATATCTAGACTATATCTAGGCGTACACTTTCTAAGTGATGTACTAGCTGCTTACTTACTAGGAATACTTATTCTTATAATGTTCATAAAATATTACAAAACAAAAAACATCTAAAAATACACTATAACTAAAACTTGTGTATTTTTTTAGTTCTCATTTAGTGACAAAGAAAATCAAATATGATAAAATTATATAGAAAGGAAAATTAAATATGAAAGAAAAATTAACATTATTTATAAAAGGTATAGTACTAGGTGTAGCATTTGTTATTCCTGGAGTAAGCGGAGGAACTCTTGCAGTATTAATGGGAATATATGAAGAACTAATCGAGGCTGCAAGCAATTTCTACAAAAGCATAGCTAACTTTAAAAAATACTTCATGTATTTACTTCCAATAGGTTTAGGCGTAGTTTTTTCAGTCGCACTATTTGCAAAAATAATTAAATTCGGTCTAGACAAAGCTCCAATAATAACAATACTTATATTCCTAGGAATGATAATAGGCGGTATTCCAGCTTTAGTAAGAAACGTAAAAGGAACAAAAATAAACTTAAAAGACATGACTCTTATGTTACTAGGTTTAATCATAGTAATAAGTATGCTAATATTTCACAAATCAAACTCAAATGTAGTACTAACAAACATGAGTATAAGTGGCTACTTCACATTATTTTTAGTGGGCGCTATCGCAGCAGTAACAATGGTCATACCAGGAATAAGTGGCTCATTCACTCTTATGCTAATAGGTTACTATGAACCAGTTCTAAACTTAGTTAACGACATAACTTCATTCAAAAATCTAGGTCCAAACTTAATACTTATGGGCACATTTATGCTAGGAGTATTTATTGGAATAATATTCATATCAAAAATAATAGAATGGTGTCTAAAACATTACAAAAGAGAAACATACTATGCAATAATAGGCTTTGTATTATCTAGCATTATAAGCGTAATCTATGAAGTGAGCAAATTCCCATTTAACCTAACTCACTTAATAATCGGTATAATTTTACTTATCATAAATACAGTTCTAGTGTACAAAGTATTTGACGAATAAGAGGTGCATATGGATACAGAAAAAGTAGCTTCATTAATAAAAACACTAAGACAAAAAGACAACTTAACACAAAACGAATTTGCTAAAAAATATGGTGTAACATACCAAGCAGTAAGTAAATGGGAAAACGGAAAAAACCTTCCAGATGTTGCTTTACTAAAAGAAATATGTTCTGACCATAACATAAGCTTAGACGAAGTATTAGGTAGTCAAATATCAAAAAAGAAAAACAAAAATTTAATTATTCTAATATCAACTTTAGTAGTACTAACTCTAATAATAGTATGCACAATAATGTGCCATTCTAATGACTCAGAAATAAACTTTAAAACACTAACATCTAACTGTG
>CAVITD010000086.1:0-12241 GCA_963645645.1 uncultured Eubacteriales bacterium | reverse complement strand
AGCATCTTTATAGCAGCATAACTAAATATATCACTAGACTGATTAGCATATATAAAAGGTATTTCTAAAACAATATCAATTCCATTATCTAAACAAAGCTTAGTCTTAGTCCACTTATCTAAAACGCTTATTTCCCCACGCATAGTATAGTTACCACTCATTGCAACTACAATAACACTATCAGGATACATCTCTTTAATTTTCTTAATTTGATAAATATGCCCATTATGTAGTGGATTATACTCTGTAACAATTCCAATTACATTCATTTCACGTCACCTACAATATTTTACTAAAATAACTTATCTTTTACAAGACTAATTAATACTTAAAGTTCTAGATTTTCCAATTTCTAATTGATAATCTTCAGTTAATATATCTTCAGTTAAAGTAATACTTTCTATTTCTCTAGTCATAATAGGAATTAAAAGTTTAGATTTAACCTCATTCATAATACTAAGTAGCCCCCTTGCACCTGTATCATTTTTAAGTGAAAGATAAACAACTTGATTAACAAACTCCTCTGTGTAGTCTATATCTACATCATATAGTTTTCCTATTTGAATAAATGACTTTAATGGACTTATACTAGAATTAATTAGAATATCCAAAAGAATATCTTTATCTAGATCATTTAACACTAACTTTAAATTAAGTCTACCAATAAACTCTCTATTCATACCAAATTCAACATAATCTTTAGTATTAGTTTTAACTGTTTTAGTACTATTAAACCCAATAGAAGACTTACTATCTTTAATTTTAGAAAAAGCACCTAAAAATACAAAAGTAAGTAAACTTGTATCAAAAGAATATTCCTTTTTCCCAACAGATACTTTAACACTTGTACCACTTATCCATGTAAGCAATTCTTGCATTAAACCTTTTCTTATTTCTAAACCAGAGTCCCCAAGCTTATCTATCTCATCCAAACAAACAATACCTCTTTTAGCTCTAGACAAGTCTCCTCCAGTTTTTCTAATTAAATCAGCAAGTATTACATTCAATGATTCTCCAACATAACCAACCGTACTATAGTTAGTCGCACTTCTTATAACTACTGGAATATCTAAAATATTAGATAGCTCATTAACCATTAAAGTCTTTCCAGTACCAGTACTACCATCAAGTAAAATATTAACTTTTTGAGTTCTAATTAAATCTAAATTTTCAGTTTCAACTATCCTTTGATTTAAAACTATATTAGGTACTAAACTTTCAATTACTTTATCTTGCCCCTTAATTTTATCTTTCATATTTTCAATAATATCTAAAATATCACTACCTTTATCAATAAAGTCAGGATTAAGTTCTCTTTCAAGTTCTTTAATTGCATTATATATTTTAGTTCTATAGTATTCCTTTACTATTTCTATTTTATCCTCACTAGAATTTATATAATTACTAACAAACTCCACATAATTATTAACTATCTTAATTTTATTAAAGTCTATCATAGTACAGTAATCTACTAATTTTTCAAGTTTTTCATCAATATTTGAACTATAGTCTCCACTTACAAGCTGATATAACTTTGTATCAAATAACTTAATAGAATTAGTATTAACTGTAGTTTCAAATTTAACATGAACCATCTTTAAATCAGATATATTAGTATCTTTATATCTACCTGTTTTAACTACTTCGTCAACTGAAAAAAATACACTTTCTATTTCTAAATATAAATTTCTAGCATCAAGTTTACTTTCTTTAGGATTAAATATAATTCCAAAATCTATCTTTGACATAAAACCACTCCCCAAATGTCTTTTATTCTATCAAATATGATTTACAAAATCAAGAAAAAACAAAATTTACTCTTTAAAAAAACTAATCTTTATGATATACTTATTTATAGTAGGAAAGGACTAAAGAGGTGAAGATATGAAAAAGAATAAAAAGAACGTTCATAAAGTTTCATTATTTACTAATTTGTCCTATATTCTTAAACAAATTATAATTGAGTTATATAAAACAGCTAAGTTTGCTAGTTTAGGCTTATTTAAAGTTTTTGATTTTTTAATGACTAACTTAATTACAATAGTAACCTATATCTTTTATGCAATATATTATATTAGCGTTTATGTTGGAAAATTCACTTATACTCTAGGTAAATTCATGTATTATAAAATACTTAAACCAATTGTCTATGAAGTTTATTATTTATTTAAAGCAATGTATTTAGGAACATATAGAGTAGGTAAGATATTATTTTATGAAATACCATTATTTATATTTAATTCATTTAGTGACTTCTTTGACTTAATAAGAAAGAAAATAAACATATTAAAAGAAAGACTAATGTACTTCTTTAAACACACTCCAAACACAGTTAAAAATTACTTCTTAGATAGATTTAACAACATTAGTATAGTAAAACATTATAGAAATAAGAAGGAAAGAGAGTTAGAAGTTCTTTTAATTGATAAATTTGGTAAAGATGCTGAAAGGACTAGTAAAAAACAAACTTATAAATACTTAGTAAGAAACGGAGAAGGTAAACTTATTACTGGTTACTTTGCTGCTTTATCAAGGTTAGATGTACACTCATACTTACTTGATGCTGGATATGAAGTATACGAAATCAAAACAAACTGGTGGATAAACTTTACACATGGAGAAAGTAAATACTTAGAAAAACAAATGAAATCAAAAGATTTAATCTTCTGGTTAGCACAGTTAAGTACTTACTTAAAAGCAGGTATACCACTTACTGACTCAGTTAAAATACTTGCTGAACAAGATAAAAGAAAGAAATACAAAAAGATATATGACTCAGTTATATATGAATTATCTATGGGAGAAGCATTTAGTGATGCCTTAAGAAAACAAGGAAGTGTGTTCCCACCTTTACTAATCAATATGATTAAAGGAGCAGAGCTTATTGGAGACTTAGAAAATACACTTGACGATATGAGTAGATACTATGAAGAACGTGAGTCCACTAGAAAACAATTAATAGGCTCATTGGTATACCCATCTGTAATACTAATTTTCTCAGTAGCTGTAGTTACATTTATGGTAGTATATATAATTCCTCAATTTGAAGGAATATACTCAAGCTTAGGCGCAGAATTAAACCCAATAGTTGAATTCTTACTTAAATTCAGTGTATTCTTAAAAACTAATTACATCTTAATAATTGCTTGCTTTATTTTAATAGTAATACTTCTAGTATTTATGTACAAAAAAGTTAAAGCATTTAGAACCTTAGTACAATATATAGTAATGCATTTACCATTAGTAGGAAAACTAATTATATATAATGAAATGCATTTATTCGCAAAAACATTTAGTGTACTAAATAAAAACAATGTACTATTAACTGATAGTATAGACATACTTAGTAAAATAACTAGTAATGAATTTTATAAAATGATAATGTATGACACAATTAGTAACCTATTAAGAGGAGACAAAATAAGCTTATCATTTAAAGACAACTGGGCTGTTCCAACACTAGCTTACTATATGATATCAACTGGAGAAGCAACTGGCGAATTAAGTGAAATGCTAGAAAAAGTAAGTACTTATTATGAACAAGAACAAAGAAACTTAGGTAACTCATTAAAAACATTAATTGAACCAATACTTATGATTATATTAGCTGTTCTAGTTGGTGGAATAATGATTTCTATAATCGTTCCAATGTATGATATAACAAAGAACATCATGTAGGAGGCAAAATGATTTACGCATTTACATTTATTATCGGTATATGCCTAGGAAGTTTTTATGCTTGTATAGGATATAGAATTCCAAACAAAATTAGTACAGTAAAACCTAGTAGTTTCTGTCCAAACTGTAAAAATAGTTTAAAGTGGTATATGAATATACCACTTCTAAGCTATATATTTTTAAAAGGAAGATGTGCTTATTGCAAAGAAAAAATAAGTATAACTTATTTTCTAATAGAACTAACTACTGGAGTACTTTTCTTAATAAGCTACATAATATTTGGATTAAACTATCAACTAATAATAGTATTAACCCTAATAAGTGCTTTGATGGTTACATTAGTAACTGATTTAAAATATTACTACATCTCAGATAGGGTAATAGTAGTTTCTTCTATTTTAGTCGCACTTACTTACTTGAAATTCTTAGGAGTTAACTCATTTTTAACTCACATACTATCGGGTGCTTTAATGTTTATATTAATGTACTTACTAAAAATAATAACTACAAAAATATTTAAAAAAGAGTCACTAGGCGATGGGGATATTAAACTCATGATACTTATTGGTTTAACATTAGGAGTGTTTAACTCATTTATTTCTTTATTTATATCAAGTGTAACAGCGCTTATATATACAATACTATTTATAAAGAAAAAAGACACTCTTATCCCATTTGGGCCTTTCCTTTTAATAGGTACGATAGTTACATATATTCTAGTATTTTATCAAATAACTATAATTTAATCTCATTCCGTAAAAACTTGCAAATGCAGGAAAGTTCGGAATGTTTTTGTTTACAAAGAATAAAAAGTGTAGTATAATTATAAATAAGAGAAGGGATGTGTAACCATGAAAGAGATAAATAGAGATTTTTACCTTAACAAACTTATAAAAAAAGATGGAAACGGTCAAATAAAAGTAATAACTGGTCTTAGAAGATGTGGTAAGTCTTACTTATTAAAAAAGATATTCTATAAATATTTATTAAAATCAAATGACAAAAAACACGTAATCTATATACCATTAGATATCAAAGAAAATGAGCACCTTTTAGACGGTAATACATTTATAAAATATATAAAATCATTAATAAAAGATAAGAAAAAATACTATTTATTAATAGACGAAGTACAACGTATGGACGATTTTGTCCCGGTTTTAAATACATTTCTATATATGGACAATGTAGAAGTATATGTAACTGGTTCAAATGCTAAATTGCTTTCTAAAGATATAATTACAGAGTTTAGAGGAAGAGGAGACGAAATACACGTTTATCCTTTATCATTTAGTGAATACTATAAAGAATGTGGTAAAGATAAATACGATGCATACGAAGAATATAGTATATATGGTGGGTTACCACTAATATTATCATTTGATACTGACGCTGAAAAGTCAGCATACTTAAAAGATTTATTTAAAGAAACTTATATAAGTGATATTATAGAAAGAAATAAAGTAGAAAATGTAGAAGAACTAAACGAACTATTAAATGTAATATCTTCACAAATAGGTTCGTTAACTAACCCCCGCAATTTACAAAACAAATTTAAAAGTGAGAAGAAAGTAGATATAACAGACAAAACTATAAGTACATATATAGAATACTTTATAGATGCATTTTTAATAAATAAAGTTGAAAGATATGATGTCAAAGGTAAAAAATATATTAATTCGCCTTATAAATATTACTTTGAAGATATAGGCTTAAGAAATGCTAGACTTAACTTTAGACAAGTAGATAAAGGGCACACAATGGAAAACATAATATATAATGAGTTAATAAGAAGAGACTACAATGTTGACGTTGGTGTTGTAAAAACTTATACAAAAAATGAAGAAGGAAAAAGAACTGAAGTACAATATGAAGTTGATTTTATTTGTAATCAAGGAAGTAGAAAAATATACGTTCAGTCAGCATATGATATCTATAGCACTGATAAAAACTTACAAGAAAGAAAAACATTAATAAATATAGACGACTCATTCAAGAAAATAATAGTAGTAGGGGACGCTAGTAAACCAATGATGGACGACTACGGTATAATAACAATGGGAATATATTACTTCCTAGAGCATGAAGATAGTCTAGATGTATTTTAACATTGACAAAAAATAACAAAAAAGCACTTGAAATATAGTACATTTTTTGATATCATTAGTTATGTAATAAGATAGGAGAAGATGTATATGAAAACTAACTTGTCGGTACAAAATAAAGTACAAACGAGGGGTGGATTTAGTTTAGTAAATACTTGTAGTTTTCATGTACTTAAATACAATGGATAGAGTGACTCTACCCATTTTTTCGTGTCTTTAAAAATAGAATGGAGAACATAAAGTTATGCAAAAGAAACAATTATCATTAGTTGTAGTAAGTTTACTTGTGGTAGTACTAAGTGTATCACTAGTATGGTTTACAATACAAATAATAGAGAAAGGGAAGAACTTAGATGCAAGTAGTATTAACTTACGAATAGCATTTAACCATACTGATGGAGCAATATCGGGAAGTAACATTGAGTCAGGTTGGAGTGATACAAAAACATTTACAATTACAAATAATAGTAAAGAAGAATACAAATATAATATTTCTATAAAAGACTTAGTAAACACTTTTGTAACAGAAGGATACTTACAGTATAAGATAACTAGTACAAACGATGGATACAATATGACAGACTACAAAGATGTATCAAAGTCAGATACAGCAACAGATACAATACTAGCCTATAGTGTATCAATTCCAGTAGGAGTAACACAAACATATACTATAGAATTTAGATACCTAAATGATGAAGATGATGAACAAAGCGAAGACATGGGCAAGATATTATCTGGAACTTTATTTATAACAGAAGGAACAGAAGAACCAACATTGTATAGTGCTCTATTATCAGATAGAGGAATAGCAACAACAAATAGAACAACATTCAGTTCAGCATTTGATAGCACAGACCAAGTACTTTATACAGCCACTGAAAATGGAACAACGGTATACTATTTTGCTGGAAATGTAACAACTAACTGGGTAAAGTTTGGTAAAAATAGCTCAGGTAATGATTTATACTGGAGAATAATAAGAACAAATGCTGATGGCGGAGTAAGACTTTTGTACCACGGAACAAGTACAACAGCAGAAGATGCTTATATAGGAACATCAGCGTTCAATAGTGGTTGGAATAATATAGCATATGTAAGTTATATGTATGGTAGCCTAAGTAGTGTTGAAAACGCAAGAGAAAATACAACTGACAGTACAATAAAAGAAGTAATAGACAAATGGTATGCAAGTAACATGACATCATATACAAAATACCTAAGTACGACAGCAGTATATTGTAATGATAGAACATATACAGTAGATGGAAGTTCCACATACTTTGGAGCATATACAAGACTAAATACAAGTAAAACACCAAGTTATGATTGTACAGTAACAGAAGATAAATTCACAGTAGATAGTAGTACAGGTAATGGAAAATTAACATATCCAATAGCATTAATGACAGCAGATGAAGTAAGTTATGCTGGAGGAGTATTTACAACCAATAATGCAAATGCATGGTATTTTAGAAATGCAAAGGAAGGAACAATAACAACAAGTTCTAGTACAGATACATCGTATAGTTCTACAGGCTCAACTTGGTGGTGGCTGTTGTCTCCTAGCTACTGGCGTGGCAGCAGCGCTGACGTGTTCATCGTGAGTGGTTCGTCCTACCCTGGCTACTTGTTCGACAACGACACCATGCAGACATGTCGCGTGCGCCCTGTCATATCACTAAAAACTTGTGTCAAATATGGTACGGGAGATGGCTCAGCAGACTACCCATATACAATAGAAGAAACTTCAAGTGAAAGTGGTTGTTAGATACTAGAATAGTATAAAACTAAATACAAAAAGTAAAAAGATAATTAAAATATTATCTTTTTTCTATGTTTGGCTTTGCAAAAAGTTAAATCTTGTGATATGATTAAATGGTAAGAAAAGTAAAGACAGTGTATATATTTACACATCATGTTAGGAAGTGAAAGAATGGCTTATGATGATAAAAGTATAAAAATATTAGAAGGCTTGGAAGCAGTTAGAAAGCGTCCTGGTATGTATATAGGTTCTACTGATAAAAGAGGATTACATCATTTAGTTTGGGAAATCGTTGATAATGCAGTAGACGAAGCAATAAACGGATATGGTAATATAATTAAAGTAACTCTAACTAAAACTGGTAGCGTTATTGTTGAAGACGAAGGTCGTGGTGTACCATGTGGAATGCATGAAAGTGGAAAAAGTACACCTGAAGTAATTTATACAGTTTTACACGCTGGGGGTAAATTTGAAACTGATGGGTACAAAGTAAGTGGAGGACTTCATGGTGTAGGTGCAAGTGTAGTAAACGCATTATCTAAAAAGATGGTAGTTACTATTTGTAGAGATGGTAGTATTCATGAAATTAGTTTTAAAAATGGTGGACACGTAGACGTACCATTAAAGAAAATTGGTACAACTAGAAAAACAGGTACAAAAGTAGAATTTTGGCCAGACCCTGAAATATTTGATACAGTTAAATTTAGTTTTAGTACTATAGAAGAAAGAATGCAAGAAAGTGCATTTTTAATAAACAACTTAACTATTGAAATTAATGATGAGAACGAAGACAAACACGTGAACTTTCATTACGAAAATGGGCTAGTTAGCTTCGTTGAATACATTAATGAAAACAAAACACCTTTACATAAAGTAATTGATATGGAAGGAACTAAGAATGGAATAGATGTAAAAATTGCAATGTGTTACACAGAGTCATATAGTGAAAATATCATATCATTTGTAAATAATGTTAAAACAATTGATGGTGGAACTCATGAAGTTGGCTTTAAAACTGCTGTTACTAAAGTGTTTAATGAGTATATTAAAAATAATAATCTATTAAAAGGAAAGAGTACTACTCTAGAAGGAAGTGACACAAGAGAAGGTTTAACTGCAATAATAAGTGTTAATATTCCTGAAAATATGTTACAATTTGAAGGACAAACTAAAGGAAAACTAGGTACACCTCAGGCTAAACCTGTAGTAGAAAGTATTGTTTATGAAAAATTAAGTTACTACTTAGAAGAAAATAAAAGTGTCGCATCTTTAATAATGGATAAAGCACTTAAAAGTAAAGTTGCTCGTGAGGCTGCAAGAAAAGCAAGAGAAGAAGCAAGAAGTGGTAAAACTAAAAGTGATAAAAATAAAATACTTAATGGTAAACTTACTAAGGCTGCTGGAAAAGATCCAAGTAAGAATGAGTTATTCTTAGTAGAAGGAGACTCAGCTGGAGGTAGTGCTAAAACAGGAAGAAACCGTGAAACACAAGCAATACTACCTTTAAGAGGTAAAGTTTTAAACTGTGAAAAAGCAAGTACTAATGATATAAATGGAAATGAAGAAATTAATCAAATTATTCAAACAATAGGTGCAGGTATTAATAGTGACTTTAACCCTAAAGAAAGCAATTATGGTAAAGTTATAATTATGACCGATGCGGATGACGATGGAGCACACATTCAAATATTATTAATTACTTTCTTCTATAGATTTATGAAAGGCTTAATAGAAAATGGTATGCTTTATATTGCAAACCCACCACTTTATAGTATTGAATACAACAAAACTAAAGAGTATATTCAAACTGATGAAGAACTAGCAATTAAAAGAAAAGAAATTAAAGGTTCTTACAAGATAAACAGATTTAAAGGACTTGGAGAAATGGACGCTGAAGAGTTATTTGAGACAACTATGGATCCAAAACATAGAAGTTTAATAAAAGTTAATATAGAAGATGTGATGCTTGCTGAAAAAAGAGTAAGTGTTTTAATGGGAGATAAAGTAGAACCTAGAAAAGAATGGATAAACGAGAACGTTGACTTTACTCTTGAGGATGATTTTAGGAGGTAATTATGGCAAAAAAGAAAACTGAAGAAAATATTGTTGAAAAAATATATGATTACACTCTAGAAGAAATAATGGGGGATAGGTTTGGAAGATATGCAAAAAGTATAATACAAGACCGTGCTTTACCAGATGTTAGAGATGGACTTAAGCCAGTTCAAAGAAGAATACTTTGGAGTATGTATGAAAGTCATAATACATATGATAAACCTTTTAGAAAAAGTGCAAAAGCAGTTGGAGACATCATGGGGCATTACCATCCACATGGAGATAGTTCTATATATGACGCGTTAGTAAGGCTTAGTCAAAGATGGAAAATGCGTGAACCGCTTGTAGAAATACATGGAAACAATGGTTCAATTGATGGAGACGGACCAGCAGCAAGCCGTTATACTGAAGCGAGACTTTCAAAAATAGCAAATGTAATGTTGTCTGATATAAATAAAGATGCTGTTAAAATGACACTTAACTATAGTGATGAAGACTTAGAACCTACTGTTTTACCAGCACATTTTCCAGCGCTTCTAGTTAATGGCTCTACTGGAATAAGTGCAGGTTATGCAACAAACATTCCTCCACACAATTTAGCTGAAGTAATAGACGCGACTATAAAAAGAATTGATAGTCCTAACTGCAGGTTAGAAACTATACTAGAAATAATAAAAGGACCCGATTTTCCAACAGGTGGTGTAGTTGAGGGTAAAGATGGTCTCATTCAAGCATACACTACTGGTAAAGGTAAAGTAGTATTAAAAGCAAACTATGAAATTATAGAAGAAAAAGGTAAAAAACAAATTCTTGTAAAAGAAATACCTTATGAAGTATTAAAAGAACAACTAAAGAAAAAGATAGAAGACATTAAAAGTGATAAAAAAATAGATGGTATAACTGATGTAATTGATGAGTCTGATAGAACTAACATGGCTCGCTTAGTAATTGAACTTAAAAAAGATGCTGATGCTAACTTAATAATCAATTACTTACTAAAAAATACTGACTTACAAATAAACTATAACTTTAATGTTGTTGCAATAGATAACAAAAGACCTAAAACTTTGGGACTTCTTGAAATACTAGATGCTTTCATTCTTCATAAAGAAGAAGTTGTTATAAATAGAAGTAAGTTTGATTTAGAACATTCTAAAAAAAGACTTCACATAGTAGAAGGTTTTATAAAAGCATTAGATATACTAGACGAAGTAATTAGAACTATTAGAAAAAGTAAAAACAAGACTGATGCAATAGAAAACTTAGTTAAAGAGTATGATTTTACTACTGAACAAGCTACTGCTATTGTTATGATGCAGTTATATAAACTTACTAATACTGATGTTACAGAATTACAAAATGAACACGCTAATTTACTTGAACTTATTAAATATCTAACAAGTGTAATAAATGACGAAAGTGTTTTAAAAGGAGTAATGAAAGATGAACTTAGAAGTATTAAAAAAGAGTTCGCAACTCCTAGAAGAACTATTATTAAAGATGAGATTACAGAAATTAAGATAGATGAGTTAAGTATGATACCTAAAGAAGACTTTATAGTAAGTGTAAGTAAAAGTGGTTACATAAAGAAACTAAGTGTTAAAGTGTATAATGCTAACAATGATAGTGAATATGTATTAAAAGAAAAAGACTACTTAATTGGCTTATATAAAATAAACAACATAGACACAATTATACTAATTACTAACTTAGGAAATTATTGCTATCTACCAGTAAGAGACATTACTGAGTGTAAGTATAAAGATATTGGTAAACATATAAGTAGTTACATTTCTTTATCTGAAGGGGAAACTATTATTGCAAGTTTTGGTATAAAGAACTTTGACTCAAGAACTATAACACTATTTAGTAAAGATGGTCTTGTAAAACAAACTGAATTATCTAATTTACCAGTTACAAGATACTCTAAACCTATGACTATATTTAAACTTAAAGATAATGACAAAGTAGTAAGTGCAAGCTTAAATGATGGAGTAGTATACATAGTTACAGAAAATGGTTTTGCTCTTAAGTTTAACAAAGAAGAAATACCAGTTGTCGGACTAAAAACAAGTGGAGTTAAAGGTATTAAACTAGTAAGTGATAGTGTAGTAAGTGCGTTTGTAACTAATGAAAACCACGAATATATTACTATATTTACTGATAAAAATACTGCTAAAAGAGTAAAACTAGAAGAAATAGATTATAGTAAGAGAAGTCTAAAAGGGGATAATATCTTACATAGTCCAAAATCAAAAAAATACAAAGTAACTGAATGTTACGCTGGAAGTTCTAAAACTAACTATGGTCTTATAAGGGAAGACACAGAAACTATAAAATCAAGTGATATAAGCATAATGGATAAATCTAGTACAGGTAGTACAATATCTAAAAAAGATTTAACAGATGTATTTAAAGAAGCTAGACTTAAAGTAATAGACGATGCACAACCAAGTACTCCTGAACATGAAGATAATAGTAATGTAGAAGAACCTAAAAAGGAAGAAAAAACTCAAGTAGCAAAAGAAGAATCTAAAGAAGATAAAAAACAAGAAGAACAAGTTTACGAAACTTTAACAATGAGTGACTTCTTTGATGAATTTAAGATATAGTGCAAAATAAAGTACTTGTTTTAATT
>CAVITD010000085.1:4034-9905 GCA_963645645.1 uncultured Eubacteriales bacterium | reverse complement strand
GTTTATTGATACATTAAGTGTTGAAGACAAAAAGCTTTTACAAAAGAAGTATGGAGTAGACTATACTGGAACTTGTGAGTTACATAGTTTTAGCAAAGAAGAAAATGAAAGTATTAAAGACATATTAGATAGAGCTGTTAATTATTTTAATAGAAAAAGTAAAGAAAAATATGTGGGTGTTAGAATTAATAGCTTAAGAGATATGAGAAATATTGCAAGAAGTAAAGAGTGTAAAGAGTTGTTAAATGTGTTTAGTGAAAGTGAAAGTGTTGCAGTACTTACATACTTAGCTAGAAAAAATGTTAGTACAGAAGAGATTATGAAAGTAACAGGAGTAAGTATAGAAAGACTTTATGAGTTGGTGTACGAATACTATAATCTTGGAAGAGATATAAGCATTTTAAAGAGAAATATTTAGTTTACTACTTGAAAAAACAAATTAAATGTATTAAAATATAAATATCTTTTAGGAAAAAGGGTAGTATATAATTTATATTTATAGAGAGTTAGTGGTAGGTGCAAACTAACAATGTTATATATGAAAGTTCGTTTTCCATTACAATAAAAGAACGTAATAAAGGCGTTAACTTAAGAGAAGCATAAATTAACTTTATGAATTAAGGTGGTACCGCTGCTGTTTGCAGTCCTTAAGTCATGAAGTTTTTTATTTTGAAAGGGTGATAATATGAAAGAAAAATTAAGTAGTTTACTTGAAAATGCTAGAAAAGAAATTGAAAGTAGTGAAAAAATAGACGAGTTAAACTTAATTAAAAGTAAGTACTTTGGTAAACAAAGTGAGTTTACAGAAATTATGAAAAGTATTGGTACTATGAGTAATGATTTAAAGAAAAGTGTAGGAGTTTTAACTAATGAATTTAGAACTAACTTTAATAGTTTATTTGATGAAAAATACGAAAATTTAAGTACAGAAGAATTAAATAAAAAATTAGAAAGTGAAAGAATTGATGTTACTTTACCTGGTAAAAAAGTTAAGACTGGTAGTATGCATCCATTAACTTTAGTAAGAAATGACTTAGAAGACTTGTTTGTTAGCATGGGTTATGATGTTGTAACTGGACCTGAAATTGAAACAGATGTAAACTGTTTTGAAAAGTTAAACATTCCAAAAGACCATCCAGCAAGAGATATGCAAGACACTTTCTACATTACTGAAGATATGTTACTTCGTAGTCAAACTAGTAGCGTACAAGTAAGAACAATGCTTGCAAATACAGAAAAAACTCCAATTAAAATGGTTTGTCCTGGTAAAGTTTATAGAAGAGATGATGACGATGCTACTCACTCACATCAATTCATGCAACTAGAGGGTCTTGTAGTAGATAAAAATATTAGTCTAAGTGACTTAAAAGGTACACTTTTAGAAATGGCTAAAGGAATGCTTGGAGAAAACACTAATATTAGATTTAGACCTAGTTATTTTGGATTTACAGAACCTTCTTATGAAGTGGACGTAACTTGCTTTAAATGTGGTGGTAAAGGATGTTCATTATGTAAAAACATTGGTTGGATAGAGATACTTGGTTCAGGAATGGTTCATCCAAACGTGCTTAGAATGTGCGGGTATGACCCTGAAGTTTATACAGGTTTTGCTTTTGGAGTAGGGCTTGATAGACTAGCAATGTTCAAGTATGGTATAAATGACTTGAGAAATATTTATACAAATGATATAAGATTCTTAAATAATTTTAGTAGAAAGGAGACTAAATAATGATACTAAGTAAAAAGT
This sequence comes from uncultured Eubacteriales bacterium, assembly GCA_963645645.1. Lineage (GTDB taxonomy): Bacteria > Bacillota_I > Bacilli_A > RF39 > UBA660 > CAG-628. Next base: position 8,158 of record CAVITD010000085.1, on the reverse strand, counting down.
TTGTAAGTAATTATATTGATGTTAAAAATATTGATATAAAAACTATTGCTGAAGATATGACACGTGTTGGAAATGAGTACGACTATGCTGGAAAATTAGTTAATGCAACTAACTTAGTTGTTGGATACGTTTTAGAATGTGAAATGCACCCAGATAGCGACCATTTACACGTTTGTAAAATTGATGTTAAAGATGAAGTACTTGATATAGTTTGTGGTGCACCTAATATGAGAAAAGGCTTAAAAGTAATCGTTGCAAAAGATGGGGCAGTGTTACCTGGTGGCACAATTAAAAAAGGTGTTATAAGAGGTGCCGTAAGTAACGGAATGTGCTGTAGTTTAGAAGAACTTGGGCTTGACAAGAAATTTTTAAGCGAAATGGATATAAACGGAATACACGAGTTACCTAGTGACGCGCCTATTGGAATGGATGCTTTAGAGTATCTAGGCTTAGATGATGAGATAGTAGATTTTGAACTAACTGCAAATAGAAGTGACTTACTTAGTATGATAGGTTTGGCTTACGAACTAGGCGCAGTATATGATAAACCTGTTACTGAGCCTACACCAGTATATGAAAGTGTTAAAGATACTTTTGTAAGTGATGTTAACTTAAGTGTTGATACTGATAATTGTTCACTATATTTATTAGGAAGAGTTAATAATGTTACTATTAAGGAAAGTCCTGACTACATTAAAAATGCTTTAATAGCTTCAGGTATAAGACCAATTAATAATGTAGTAGATATAAGTAACTATGTAATGCTAGAAACAGGTCAACCACTTCACTTTTATGACGCTGATAAGGTAGGCAAGTTAATCGGTGTTAGAATGGCTAATAATGAAGAAGTGCTAACTACATTAGATAAAACTGATAGAAAACTAACAACAAACGACATAGTAATATATAACGAAAGTGGCGCTATTGGACTAGCTGGTGTGATGGGCGGGCTTTCTACCGAAGTAACAATGGACACTAAAAATATCCTTATTGAAAGTGCAATATTTACTCCTGGTGTTGTTAGAAAAACTGCTAAAAGAATACTAAGAAGTGAAGCATCTAGTAGATTTGAAAAAGGACTTGATTATAAAAGAACATACCTTGCTATCAATAGAAGTAAAGAGTTGCTTTCAAGTCTCGCTCTTGGAAATGCTAGTGACGGACTAATAATTTATGACAAAGTTGACAAAAGTGAGAAACACGTAATAATCTCGCTTGAGAAAATCAACAGTGTTCTAGGACTTAGCCTAACTAAAGAAGACGTTGTAAATGTACTAAATAAACTTAAATTTAGTGTAAACATTAATAACGATGAGTTTGACATAATTGTACCTAATAGAAGATTAGATGTGTCAATAAAAGAAGACATCATAGAAGAAATTGGTAGAATATATGGAGTTGACGAAGTACCTGTTACACTACCTAGTACAAATAACGGAAGAAGTGAGTACGATAACTATGATAGAATTATTAAAACTAAACTAAGTGATATGGGACTAAATGAAACTATTACATACAGTTTAATTAATAAGAAAGACATAAATAAATTTATAAGTGAAGAATTTACTCCAGTTGAAGTGATGGAACCTTTAAATAGTGAAAGAAGTACTTTAAGAAATAGTTTAATCTCGTCTTTAATTAATGTGTATGAATACAATAAAGCAAGAAACATGAAAAACGTTAGTATATTTGAAATAGGTTCATGTTATTCTAAGGTAGAAAATGAGTATGTTGAGAAAAGTAAGTTATCAATTCTAATGAGTGGAGAATACATTACTGGAATTAATACAAGTGTTAAAGCTGATTTCTACTATCTAAAGGGTGTAGTTGAGTCTTTACTAGACTACCTCGGATATAAAGGAAGATACTCATTTGTAAGTGGTGTAACCATAAAAGAAATGCATCCATACATGAGCGCTAACATAATACTAAATGGTGTTAACATCGGTTTCATTGGTAAAGTGCACCCACTAGTAAACAAAGAAGACTTATATGTTTGTGAAATTAACTTAAGTACATTAAGAACTATTAAATCTGGTAAAATTAAGTTTAAAGAACTAAGTAAGTATCCTAGCATTAAAAAAGATATATCGTTCATATTTAGTGACGTTGTAGTAAGTGACGATATAGTTAAAGATATTAAAAAACTTGGCGGTAAAACCCTTACAGAAGTAGGTGCGTATGACGAATACAAGATGGGTAAAGAAAAGAGTTTGACATTTACTCTTAACTATATGAGTGACGATAGAACTTTAACTGAAGAAGAAGTTATGACTTCATTTAATGGTATAATTGATGGAATTACTGTAAAATATAATGCAAAACTAAAAAATATGTAGATAAATAAAAATATTTATTGTATAATTAAATAGGAAAGGTGGTAATGATATGAATCCATGGATAATCGTGGGAATTGTTGTTCTTTTAATCATTCTTTATGTAATTATTACACACAATACTTTAATTAAATTAAGAAACAGAGTAAAAGACCAATGGGCACAAATTGAAGTACAATTAAAAAGGAGATTTGACTTAATACCTAATATAGTTGAAACTGTTAAAGGGTATGCAAAGCACGAAAGTGATACTTTGAAAGGAGTAATTGAAGCAAGAAATAAATTTACTGTAGCAAGTACTCCAGAAGATGAAATGAAAGCTAATAACGAGTTAACTAGCGCAATTAGACAATTATTTGCACTAAGCGAAAGTTATCCTGAATTAAAAGCTGATACAAGTTATTTAAAACTTCAAAGTAATTTAGAAGAAACAGAAGATAAAATATCTAGTGCTAGACAATTTTATAATGATACAGTTTTATCTTTAAATAATAAAGTTGAATTATTTCCTTCAAATTTAGTTGCTAAAATATTTGGATTTAAAAAGGAAGCATTCTTTGAAGCAGAACAGGAAGCTAAAGTTGCTCCAAAAGTACAGTTTTAAGCTTACTAAATGTAAGCTTTTTTCTTTGTGAAGGGAGGATTTATGAAAAAAATATTGGTTTTAATAATAAGTTTATTTTCATTTATTAGTGTTAACTATGCAGTAAGTAGTGATGAAGTAAATTATGAAATAGAAGACTATATAGTAGATGCTAGAATTGATATAAGTGGTAACTTAAAAGTAAGAGAGATCATTAAAGATACTGGTACATATAATGGTTATATAAGAGATTTAGAGTATAAAAATGACAATCTAGGAGATTTTACTGGAGACACATCTAGTTTTGAAGGTAGTAGCATATATAATCCAACTGGTATAACTGATATTAAAGTTGGTAGTATAAATTATAAAGGAGAGTTAAGTTTTGACGCGTTTAATAGTGAAGTAACTGAATTTAGTGAATGCACTAACAGCCGTGGATGCTACACTATCAGTGATACTACAAATGGCAAGAGTATAAAGATGTATAATGAAACAATTAATTCAAGTACATACTTTTATATAGAATATACTTTAGGTAACGCTGTTGTCCTACATAATGATGTAGCTGAGTTATATTTAAATTTTATAGGATATAACTTTGATGATGATATTGAAAAATATCAATTAAGAGTTATTTTGCCACAAGCAACTACTACAGAAACTAGGGTATGGGCTCATGGCCCACTTACTGGAGAAGTTAGTAGAATTGCTAAAGAAGTTGATGGCATTACTAATTATTATGGTGGATACTTAAAAATTGAAGACTTAAGTAGAAAAACTCCAGTAGATATGAGAATTGTTTTTGATAAAAGTTTAATAATGGTAGACCATCCATTCTTAAAGAAAAGTAACGTTGATGCGTTAGACAAAATACTAGAAGTAGAACAAGTAAGAGCTGATGACGCTAATAAACAAAGACAAACTGCTAAAATTTTAGTGTATGGAACATACGCATTAAGTGGGACTTATTTATTAATTTTACTATTAATAGTAGTTTATCTATATATTAAGTATGACAAAGAAAGAAAAAACTCTTTTGATATGGAATACAATAGAGAATTTATAGACGACTATGATGTAACAGCAATTGAGTACTTATTTGATAAAAAGATAACTGAAAAAGCTTTTTCAACTAGTATATTAAATCTAATATATAAAAAGAAGATTAGTTATGAAAAATTGGGTAAGAAAGACTATAAATT
>CAVITD010000085.1:0-3953 GCA_963645645.1 uncultured Eubacteriales bacterium | reverse complement strand
GAATTAACAATATGGTTACTTTAAGTAACATAAAAAAGTATGCTAAAAGTACAACTGGTACAACTAGTCCATTCTTAAAAGGCTTTGAAACTTGGAAAAGTATTGTTGCTAATGAAAGTGAAAAACTAAACTTCTATGAAAATAATAATAGTACTAAAGTTAAGTTTTCACTATATGCTTTAGTAAGTGTATTAATACTTTATTTAGATACTACTTTAGGAATGTTTAATTTACTTGCAGTTATAGTTTTAATTAGTACAATTTTATACTTGATATACCTAGTAAATATTAATAAAAGAACTGAAAGAGGTAATTTAGACTATCATAAATGGAAAGCTTTTGAAAGATTTTTGAAAGACTTTGGTAGATTTGACGAAAAAGAACTTCCAGAAATTAAGTTGTGGGAAAGATACTTAGTATATGCTAATATATTTGGACTTGCTGATAAAGTAGGTAAAACTATGAAAATTAAGTTTAATGAAATGTATCCAAATGATTACACTAATAGAGACTTTGTATTTGACTATTACTTATGGAATTCATTAAATAGAGATATAAATAGAACAGTACACTCTTCAATTAGCACAGCACATTCTGCAGTAGCGTCTAAAATAGCTGAAAGCTCTAGTTCAAGTGGAAGTGGTTTTGGTGGAGGATTTTCTTCTGGCGGTGGCTTCGGCGGAGGCGGAGGTGGCGGCCGTGGTTTTTAATACAGAACTTAACTATATTAAGAATGATAGAATTAGAAGTAGTGCAGAAGTATTGATTAGCAAAATACCTGATTACTTCTATAAAGAAGCTGCTAGTTCTACAGGCAAATACCATCCAGCATTCAGCCAAGGCGAAGGTGGACTTTTAAGGCACACTAAAGCTGCAGTAAAAATAGCTAATACATTATTAAATAATGAAACAATTGGTTATAAGTTTACAAGGGATGAGAAAGACTTAATAATACTTGCAATAATAATGCATGACTCAGTAAAACGTGGAATACCTGAAGAAAAATATACTAAAACAGAACATCCACTTTTAGCAAGTAAGCTTATAAAAGATAATGCTAAAGAAACTACTTTAACAGAAGAAGAAGTAAACTTAGTATGTAGTATGATAGAAACTCATATGGGACAGTGGAATACAGACTTTAATGGTAATGAAGTATTACAAAAACCAAAAACTAAATACCAAAGATTTGTCCATATGTGTGACTACTTAGCTGCTCAAAAGTTTTTAAATGTAAACTTTGACGAAAATAACGAAATAATATGTTAAAAGGTACTTAAGTGTATCTTTTTTATAATTTATAAAATAAAGTTAAAAATATTAAAAAATTTCACTTGTAATATTTGTCCATTTAATATAAAATAGATTTATAGGAGGAATAGCTTATGAATAAAGTAACACTTTTACCAGCAGATATATATCAAGTTATAAATAAGAGTTTACTAAGTGAAATGGATAAACTTGTTTTAAATATGCTTTATATGCCAATTATAGGCAACACTAGTGTTACTTTATATAACATTTTATACAATGAATTAAAAGCTAACAATTATATCTCAAGTGAACTTACACATCATCATTTAATGACTAACTTAGGAGATACTCTAGAAAACATTAAAGAAGCAAGAATAAAATTAGAAGGAGTAGGCTTAATGAAAACTTACGTAAAAGAGGGAAATGTTAATTCATATGTGTATGAGTTATATAGCCCTTTATCAGTAAGTGAGTTCTTTAACCATCCTATATTCAACATGGTACTTTACAATAACGTTGGTAAAGAAGAATACCTAAGAATTAAATCTTACTTTAAATTGCCTACTGTTAACTTAAGTAATTACACAGACATCACAAGCGCTTTTGATATGACTTTTAAAAGCAGAAATTACACAAGTTTTGAACTTAACTATGACAAAGAACTTGTTAAAAAGGAAAAAAGACCACTTGAATATGAAATGTTGTTTGACTTTGACGCGATGCTAAGTGGAATGCCAAAAAATCTTTTAAACGATAAAGCACTTATGAAAAGTTCCAAAGAACTTATTACTAACTTGGCTTTTCTATATAATTTAGACCCACTTACAATGGGAGACTTAGTTAAAATAAGCCTAAACGAAAAAGGTCTAATTGACAAAGAGTTACTAAAAACAAATGTAAGAAAATACTATCAATTTAATAACGATGGCAGATTACCTAGCCTAATATTTAAAAACCAGCCTGATCATTTAAGAAGCCCAAGTGGGGACAATACTTTAAGAGGAAGAATTATCAAAGTATTTGAAACGCTAAAACCATATGACTTTTTAAAGAGCAAATATAAAGGCGTTAGACCAACGGAAAGAGATATGAAAATTCTTGAAATGCTTGTAGTTGATTTAAAACTTAACCCAGCGGTGGTAAACGTTTTAATTGATTATGTGTTAAAAACTCAAAATAACCGTCTAGTAAAAGCATACGTTGAAACGATCGCTGGCGAATGGAAAAGAGCAAATATTGAAACAGCAAAAGAAGCTATGGAATACGCTGAAAAAGCTCACAAAAAATTAAAGAAAATTAAAGAAACAAAACAAGAAAAAAAAAAAAAAAAAGAAGAAACAACACCTGACTGGTTTAATAAAAATTTACAGAAAGAAGAAGTTAATTCTGAAACAAAAGAAGAAATAGAAAGTTTCTTGAAGGAGTATGTATGAGAAATGTAGAAAATTTAGTCCCAAATAAAAAAGATTTAAATCTAGTTAACAGAAAAAACTTTAAATTATCAATGACAGATAATGACTTTGCAAATCTTGCATACAAGTTAGACCTAAGTGAAGACATACTCATGAAATACACAACAAAACTAGAGCACACTGTTTGTGAACTTAAAAATTGTAAAAACTGTAAGGGCTTAAAGTTTTGCAAAAATGAAGTAAAAGGGTATGTGAATTTCCCATCAAAAAAAGACGAAACACTTATATTTAGCTATACACCATGTAGATTTAAAAAAGAACATGACAAATATAAAAGTAATACAGTTTTCTATGAAATGCCAACTAGTTTGATGGAAGCAAGAATGAAAGATATTTACGTAGACGATAACGCCAGGGTGGAGTTGTTAAAATACATTAAAAGCTTTATGAAAGAATTTCCTAACAAAAAAGGAATATACTTAAGTGGCTCTTTTGGAAGTGGAAAAAGCTATATAATAAATGCTGTTTTAAATGAACTGAGTAGAAAAGGCTATACTTCAGTGAGTATATACTATCCAACACTTCTAAAAAAACTAAAAGACTCATTTAATAACAAAAATGAAAGCTTTGAGCAAATGTTTAACGAACTACTTAATTCTGATTTGCTTTTAATAGACGATATTGGAGCTGAAAACAACACCCCTTGGGCAAGAGACGAAGTGTTAGGTAGTCTATTACAAAGCAGAATGGACAATAAAAAAATAACATTCTTTACTTCAAACTTCACACTTCAAGAACTGGAAAGCCATCTTAGTGAGACTTCTTCAAGCACAGATAAAATTAAAGCAAGAAGAATAATTGAAAGAATAAAAGAACTTACTGTACCTATTAGTTTAATTGGCGAAGATAAGAGAAATAAGGAGTAGAAGTATGAATGTAAAAGATATTGATAACAAAATAAGCGAGCTAGTAAGAGAAAAACAACTATTAAATAAAAGTTTAAAAAGAACAAATGATATAAATGAAATAAAAGGTATAAAAAAGAGAATAATTGAATTAAATGGTTTAATTAATATAGAAAAAAGTAAATATAGTGAAGTAGAAGAAAGTGTTCATGAGTAAACGCTAGAAATAATTAAAGTTATATTAATTCAAAATATTTGTAAATATAGGTGTTAAAACTAGATAATTAAAATCTAGTTTTAAAATTTGACATTTTGTACCAAATATGGTATAATGTTTAGTATTTTATAGTATATTTTGAGTACACGAAAAATATGCTATAAA
>CAVITD010000084.1:0-7074 GCA_963645645.1 uncultured Eubacteriales bacterium | reverse complement strand
TCAATTACAATACCTTGTCCAGTAATGTATGAACTTTCTTCACTTGCTAAAAATGCTGCTAGCTCGCCCACTTCAGTGGGAAACCTAAGTCTACCCATAGAAATAGCGTTTGCTATAGAATTGACTACTTTATCTGGATTAGATGCATACTCCATTAATATTAATTCCAAAATGTAAAGCTTTAACTTCGTCAGTCATCTCTTCAAAACTAGCTAACTTACAAACTCCAGCATTATTTACTAAAATATCTAATTTGCCAAAATAACTTACTCCATTTTTAACTGCGTCAGTAACACTTTGTCTGTCTCTTATATCAACTACAAAGGAAAGTATATTATCACTTTTCATACTAGTTACATTTTCATCATAATCAAGTACAATTACTTTAGCACCATACTTAATAAAAGTATCAACTATACCTCTTCCAATTCCTTTATACCCACCTGTTACAACAGCAACTTTTCCTTCTAACTTCATATATTATCATCTCCATATTATACTTATTAGAAAATTTATTATTTTTCTATGTTTTAGCATTTACTTTACATTTAGCTTTATAACAAAAGAAATGTTAAGATAACAAAATTCATAACATTTCTTATTGATATAATACTAAATTTCAAATTTATGTGATATTATTGAATGCGTATTAAATATAGGGTCCGTCGCTTTAACTAAAACAATATAATATGTTTTGCCAGTTTCTACATCGTAAATCATGAAATCATTGTATATTTCTAAAACATCTGTGGAATAATTGTAGTCAACTTTTTCTAAAGCTTTACTTTTTAATAGTTCTTTATCTACTGTTTTCTTCACAGATAATTTGCTATTTACAGCGAGTTTTAAAGTGTTTATTTCATTGCTTTTCATATTATCAACAATTTTTGTAACAACATTATTAGATGTGAATACAGTATAGCCGATATTTGTTTTGATATTGTTAATTTTTAAATAATAATCATAAATAATTCCATCGTCGTTCACAGCACTTTCAACTATAAAATCAGCTGCGTTAAATTGTTTATTTACTTTTGATGCAATAATATTTGAAATTTGATTTTCTGATATTGTTTTATCAGAAAGTTTTTCATTTATATAAAATTCACTTATATCATTATTTTTTATGCTCATAGTTTCAAGTTCATACACATTATTAATTTTTGCTCCTGTATTACCATAAAGTTTTGTGTTTTTTACTGTAGTAGTAGTGTAAGTAAAACCATTGGCATAATTTATGGCTGAACTAATTGTTGCTCCAGATTTTAATTTAGTAAAAAAATTCTGTTCCCAAGCGTATGCGTCAGCGTCATTTACTGAAACAGTCCAACCTAGCGTTGTCTTTGCACCACGATTTTTTGCATATTCAGTAATATTTCCGCTTCCTTTAGCAGTTTCACATCCTGCAAAAAATGCGAAATCAACATTTGACATATTATATCTGCCAATTCCTGTATAATTCCAATTACTATCACAAATTCCAAATTCATTATTTCTTAAAGCTTGTGCATAATCCTTACCTTTTGATAAATAATTCCAATACATTGTACTTGAATTTGCGTGACCTGCTAAAAACAAAATGTCACTTTCTAGCCTTTTTCTTCCGCTACTAAAAGTTCCGTCAATGACGCTATAAGTCGGCACGACAGTTTTATACGTAGTATAACCCATATTTTTTAATAAACTATTTACATAATTTGCATCTTTTGAAGTGTCAATATTGTTAGTACCAAAATTTGTACCCATTGAAAAGGCATAACCGCTAGTCGCATAAACATCCTGCACTGAAAACAATGCTGAGAATAAGAATCCAATCGTTCCCAATATTACTTTTATTTTTTTATTTTTCATCTTTTTCCTTCTTTCTATTTTTTTATTTAACCTTCCCCCTTTTATAATGCTTTTACTTTTTTTCACCCCATTTCTACACAGTTTTAAACATCCATGGCTTATTTAAAACTAATTTATTTCAAATTTTAAAATTTGAGACATAATAATAAATAAATTAGCAAAAATATTCTATTTTTTATTAATACATATCTTTTCATTTATCTGTTCGTTTCCGATTTTATTGGTTTCCTTTATTTCCACTAAAGTTGATTTTTTAAAAATGTTGTTTATATCATCTTCTATTTTTTCATATGTACTAAATACAAACTCATAATTTTTTCCAGCTTTAATATCAAACGCATTATTTATTCTCACTACTTTTTTATTACCGTTATGCGTTGTCAAAGTCACATCTACAAAATTACTATCAGTTGTTTCTGCAATGTTTATAATACGATAGGTTCTAGTATAATAACATGTATCATTAACTAGTTTTCCACAATAATTATTATTAAGATTTTTTTCCATATCTGTTATCCCAAAATATATATCGTGATTTCCTTCTGTCGTGTCACATAAAATTGCTTCGTATTTTTTACTTTTAAATATTTTTGTTCCGCCATCACGTAATACCTGCATCAAAATATTTTCATTTTTGTATTGCATATCCAAATACTTTATTATATCATTCATATTTACTTGGTTATACTTTAAAACGGTTTTTAAGTCAAAATAATTATTTTTAGCGTCACCAATTTGTAATGTTTTAATTCCATAAAACCATATTTTATAGTCAGGCATATTTAAAGTTAAATCTTCATTTAACTGATTATTCTCACTTTTTATAACATCTAAATTGTAAATATCTATTTTAGGATATTTCTTTTCGTAATAAATAATTAGTACTGCAACTATAATAGCAATAATTAATATTAAAATACTTAATATTTTTATTATCTTACTCATTCTACTTCTATCCTTTTCACTGGAATTCATTGTATTAATAATTGCTTTTTCAACACTATAATTAACATTTTTCTTATCAGTTTTTTCCCCATTCACTAATTCTTCAATTGATATTTTCAGAATTTCACATAATGGTTTATATAAAGAAATATCAGGCATATTTTTTCCATTTTCCCATCTGGAAATTGTTCTATTATTTACTCCTAATTTTTCAGCTAACTCTTCTTGAGTTAAGCCTTTAGTTTTTCTTATTTCTGCAATAAATTTACCTATTTTTTCCAAGTCCATAACTATCTCCTTCGTTTAAAGTATAACTTTTTCTATTATTTTTTTACACGACATAAAATGAGAATTTACTAAAAAGCATAACTTTTCAGATAAATTTATTTTTATAAATCACTATTTGCACAGGTGGCTTTTTAGTCATCTTTTTTAAATAAGTTTCTATATGGTAGTTTTATATTTTTACTAAGTGCTAGAATTAATAGTTCTTCTACTTTCTCCAACTTATTTTTATGTCCGCTATTCATAAAACAATATAAATTTAAAAATCACTATTTGCCAGGTGTCTTTTGTCTAGAAGTATCAATTCTATTTTGCATTTTTGGTGTCCTCCTTGTATTGATGAACAGCTAAACAGAGGACACCACATAACAATTGTATAGCTGCTCTTCAATACATAATTGTATCTATATTATGCTACTAAAAAGCCACCTGTGCAAATAGTGATTTATTTTTATTTTACAATAACTCACTTCTAATAATATCAATTATAATAAGTATATTATATTAAAGAAAGTATTAAAAAACAATTATATTTTTTATTAAAGAAAAATCATCATGTCTGTAATGGCTGCGAATTATATTTAAAATGCCAAAATCCTAAAATTAAATATCATGCAGAAACAACAATAAAAAAGGATATGATATAACACTATTATCAGCAGTCGATATATTAAATATTATTAATAGGCTTAATAATTATCCAAGACCTAAAAAGAATTATAAAACACCTTTACAACTATTAGAAGAAAGTTTAGGTACCGAAATACTAACATTGCTAAATCTACATCATATTCCTATTGAAGAATCAAACATGAAAGACATGAGAATTAAAAAAGAATCGTTTTAGGAAATAAAACAATTCTTTTTTCACTACTCTGACTGTCAATTCCGAATATCCTAACTTAAATTAACCCATTTTTATTCGTGATAATTCGCTATAATGTCTTTGTCTTTATGTGGTTCATATCTAAGTAAGTCATTGAAATCTTGTTGTCTTAGCGCTTCATAAACCATTACTGCAACTGAGTTACTTACATTTAATGCACGCACATTACTAGTCATAGGTATTCTCATACAATTATCTAAGTGGTCTTTTAGTATGTCTAAAGGAATTCCAGTACTTTCTTTTCCAAAGAAGAAATAGATATTCTCTTCTTTATTTGAATAGTCAAAACTAGTATGTGGTTTAGTGCCATATCTTGTTAGAAAGTAGAAAGTTCCATTGTTTTTACTAAAGAAGTCATCAATATTTTCATAAACTGTATAATCACACTTGTCTATATAATTTACTCCACTTCTTTTAACATACTTATCTTCTAAACTAAACCCTAGTGGTTTAATTAAGTGTAACTTTGTATCAGTTGCAACACAAGTTCTCATAATATTTCCAGTGTTTGCTGGTATTTCTGGTTCATATAAAACTACATTTATCATACTTTCTCCTTTAAAAAGGAAGAACTATTTTTCTTCCTTGTCTTTGTTACCCATTAATACTTCTTTTCTTGAAAGATTTAATTTACCACGTTTATCAAATCCAGTTGCTTTTACAACAATTTCATCTCCTAATTTAACTACATCGCTAGGTTTCTCAACGCGTTTTACATCAAGTTGACTTACGTGTACAAGTCCTTCGCAACCAGGCCATAATTCTACAAAACATCCGAAGTCTTCAATTGTCTTAACTTTACCTGTATAAACTTTACCAATTTCAACTTCTCTTACTACTTCTTCTATCATAGCAAGTGCTTTATCAATTATTGCATAGTCTGTATGGTATGCTATTACTCTTCCATCATCTTCTATATCAATTTTAACAGCGTCTTTATCGTTAACTGTATTAACTCCTGAACTTTCTAGGATAATCTTAGTAATCATTTCTCCACCACGACCAATTACATCTTTAATCTTATCTGGACTAATTTGCATTGTCTTAATCTTTGGTGCATAAGGACTTAATTCTTTTCTAGGTTCAGAAATTTCTTTTTCCATCACATCAAGTATTTCCATTCTAGCAGTTTTTGCTTGCGCTAAAGCTTCTCTGAAGATATTTTCTGTAATACCTTTAATTTTGATATCCATTTGAAGTGCTGTTATACCTTTTCTAGTACCAGCTACTTTAAAGTCCATGTCTCCCATATGGTCTTCAAGTCCTTGAATATCAGTAAGTATTGTATAGTTTGAATCACACGTTCCGTCTTCTGTAATTAATCCCATTGCAATACCCGCAACTGGGGCTTTTATTGGAACACCTGCAGTCATTAAACTCATGCATCCAGCACATATACTTGCTTGACTAGATGAACCATTACTTTCTAATACTTCACTTACTACACGAACTGTATAAGGAAATTCTGCCTCGTCTGGCATTACTTGTAAAAGTGCTCTTTCAGCAAGCGCTCCATGCCCAATTTCACGTCTACCAGGCGCACCATATCTACCAGTTTCGCCAACACTGAATGCTGGGAAGTTATAATGGAACATAAATCTTTTCTCATCTTCTGGCATAATACCATCAAGAATTTGATGTTCTCCTAAAGCACCTAATGTAGTTATTGCAAGTGCTTGAGTTTGTCCACGAGTAAATAATGCACTTCCGTGAGTTCTTGGAAGTAAGTCTTTTCTTGTAGATAACTGTCTTATCTCAGTCATTCCTCTTCCATCAGGTCTTACTTTCTCATCAGTAATTAACCTTCTTACTTCTGTTCCTTCTATATTATCAGCTATCTTCTTAACTTGCTTTAATTCACTTTCTAAAGTTTCACTTTCAGCGTGTTTCTCTGTATAATTAATTATTGCTCTTTCTTTTAATTCGTCAATTTTAGCATATTTTTCTAGTTTATCCTTAATTTGGATAGCCATAACCATATCACTCTTAATATCGCTCTCTACTTCTTTAACTATTTCTGGATCTAAACTAGCAAGTTCTACAGTTATCTTTTCTTTTCCAATTTCATTAATAATATCTTCTTGTATTAAACATAATTCTTTAATATGAGCGTGCCCAAACATTAAGGCTTCTAGCATTTCTTCTTCTGATACTTCTTTACTACCACTTTCAACCATATTTATAGCGTTTTTAGTTCCAGCAACTGTTAAATCAATTGTACTTCTTTCCATTTCTTCTACTGTCGGATTAATCTTAAGTACCCCATCAATTTTACCAACTTTAACACCCGCAACTGGTCCATCAAATGGAATACTACTTATTCCAAGTGCTAAGCTTGTTCCAAAAAGTGCAGTCATTTCTGGAGTATAATCATTGTCAACACTTAACACTGTATTAACAACTTGTACTTCATTTCTAAAGTTTTCATCAAACATTGGTCTTATTGGTCTATCAATAACTCTTGCAGTTAATGTAGCCGCATCAGTAGGACGACCTTCTCTTTTTATAAACCCACCTGGTATTTTACCTACTGAATATAATTTTTCTTGATATAGTATTGTAAGTGGGAAAAAGTCTGCAGTACTAACGTTATTACTCATAACAGCAGTACTAAGTATTACTGTATCTTCATATCTAACCAAAACTGCTCCATTAGCTTGTTTTGCAAGTTCTCCAGTTTCCACCACTATTTTCTTTCCTAAAAATTCATACTCAAAATCTTTTCTCATATATTTTCCTTCTTTCCAAAAAAATAGACACTTAAAACAAAGTGCCTACTTCCTTAATCCTAATTTACTAATAAGTTCACGATATCTAACAACATCTGTTTTCTTTAGATAATCTAATAAACTTCTTCTTTTACCTACTTTTTGTAAAAGTCCTCTTTTTGAGTGGAAGTCATGGATGTGTTCCTTTAAGTGTTCAGTTAAAACTTTAATTTCTTCAGTTAAAATAGCAACTTGAACTTCAACACTACCAGTATCTTTTGCATCTCTTTGATATTCTTTTACAATAGCAGATTTTACTTCTTTTGTTAAAGCCATTTTAATTTCTCCTTTCATAATATAACCGTTTAATCATAGTCAAAAGTTGGAGTATCTAAAGAC
>CAVITD010000083.1:0-4350 GCA_963645645.1 uncultured Eubacteriales bacterium | reverse complement strand
GGGATTTTATTACCTATATGTGCTATATTTTTCTCGTTATTATTGACGATAGTGTATTTCTCTAAAAAAAGAATCGATTTGGTTGAAAACAAAATATACTCACTTATGATAATAGTAACTTTAATAGATAGCATATTAGTTTCTTTAGTACAAGGGATAGGTTTAAATGGAATAAATTCTATAAGTAATTTATTTATTTCTTTGATTAATAAAGTAGATTTTATGTTGTTAATTATCTATTCTAATTGTCTATTATTTTATATAATTCTTATCACATATCCAAAAATGAAAAGCAAATTTAAACTTTTACTGTCTGTCTTTTCTATCTTAAATATTATTATATTTATTGTTATAGCTTTAGGACAAGTAACTGTTATTAGTCGTGGTTCTAATAATAGTGTGGAAGGTTCTTCCTTGATGACTACTTTGATAGGTTGTGGAACGTATATTCTTAGTTCAATTGTTATTTCTATTGTTAATATTAATAAAATTGATAAAAGACATATACCAGTTTTTGCGAGTATAGCCATTGCAATTTTCTTAATTCCAATGTTTAGAATTAATCCATATCTAATTGTTGTGTCTATTACTTTAACTTATATAAATTACATTATGTACTTCACAATAGAAAACCCAGATGTTAAAATGGTTAAAGAACTAGAAGTGGCTAAGAATGAAGCAGAAAAAGCAAATCATGCAAAAAGTGAATTCTTAAGTAGTATGTCTCATGAACTTAGAACACCCCTTAATGCAATAGTATGTTTTAGTGAATTATTAGAAAGCAAAGAAGGCTTAGATAGTGAGAGTAAAGACTTTGCAAAAGACATAGTGAGTGCTAGTCATAACTTGTTAGATTTAGTAAATGGTGTACTAGATATTAGTAAAATTGAAGCGGGGAAGATGGAACTTATAAATAAAGAATATAATTCACAAGAGTTATTTAATTCACTTAGTATGATGGTAATTCCTAGAATTAAAGATAAACCAATTGACTTTAAAACTGTTATAGCAAGTGATATACCTCCAGTACTTAAAGGAGACACTGGTAAATTAAAACAAATAATATTAAACTTACTTACAAATGCTGTTAAATATACTGATAAAGGTTTCATAAAATACAGAATAGAGTGTATTAATGATTTTAAAAATAATCAAACTAAATTAATAATAACTGTCACTGATACTGGTCGCGGTATTAAAAAAGAAGATATTGATAGATTATTTAAGAAGTTTGAAAGACTAGAAGAAGACAGAAACACTTCAATTGAAGGAACGGGTCTAGGGCTTGCGATAACCGAAAGTTTAGCTGAATTAATGGGTGGAAAGATAACTGTTATTTCAGATTATGGAAAGGGGTCAACTTTTAAATTTGTAGTTGTTCAAGAAATAGTAAGTACACAAGCTAAAGTAGAAAGTAGTACTACTGCAAGTTTAGAATGTAGTAACTTTGAAGGAAAAAAAGTACTTGTAGTAGACGACTCAAAACTAAACCTTAAAGTAGCAGAAAACGTTTTAAAGAATTTTAATGTTACTACTAAAACTGTTACAAGTGGTAGTGAGTGTTTAAGTTGTACTAAACTAGAAAAGTATGATATAATATTTATGGATATAATGATGCCTAATATGAATGGGGTAGAAGTATTAAAAAAGTTAAGAGAAGAAAAAGTAAGTACTCCAGTAATAGCCTTAACTGCTGATGCAATAGAAGGACAAGAAGAAAAATATATAAGTGAAGGATTTGACGGGTATTTATCAAAACCAATAGATAAAATTAAACTTAAAGTTATATTAAATAAGTATTTGAAAGGAGAATAGTTATGAATAGTGAATACTTAAAAAGTGCAGGAATTAATGTAGAAGAGGTACTAGAGTTTTGGGGAGATATTGATGCTTATAGTGAAAATCTAGTTGAGTTTTTAAACACAGTAGATACTAGAATTAATGAACTAAAAAACTATAAAGATAACAAAGAAATAAGTAGTTATACAATGCTTTGTCATAGTTTAAAGAGTGAAGCAAGATATCTTGGTTTAAATGAATTATCTAGTGTATTTCTTAATCATGAGGAAAAAGGAAGAGAAGGAAATACTACTTATATAGAAAGCAATTTTAGTGAAATAGAAAATGCTATAGCTAAAGTTAAATCAAACTTAAAAGACTATGTTAATAGTGGAAATATTAAGAAAAACCTTCTTGTAGTAGATGACTCAAATATTATAATTAATTATATAGAAAACATAGTAAAAGAAAACTATAATGTTTTAAGAGCAAACGATGGAATTGAAGCAATAAATAAATTAAACGAGAATATCTATGCTATGCTT
This sequence comes from uncultured Eubacteriales bacterium, assembly GCA_963645645.1. Classification (GTDB taxonomy): domain Bacteria; phylum Bacillota_I; class Bacilli_A; order RF39; family UBA660; genus CAG-628. The sequence continues at coordinate 2,026 of CAVITD010000083.1, read as the reverse complement.
TTAGACATAAATATGCCCAAAAGTAATGGAATAGATGTACTTAAATACTTAACAGATAATGATTTAATGGATAAAGTTCCTGTAGTTATTATAACTGGAAATGACACTAAAGATGCTATTAAAGAAGTACTTGGATATAGTGTACTTGATGTTTTAAATAAACCATTTAGCATAGATAATATTAAAAGAGTTATGTCTTTAATAGAGAATTTTCATAATGAATAGTAAAAATTTTCATACAATTTTCAAAATTGTATGGATTTTTTTATATAATTGTGATAGAATATCTCGTAAGGGAGGTTTGTGAAATGAAAAAAATTAATATTTTGCTTACATTTATATGCCTTTTTATTGTGGGAATAGTAAATGTGAATGCAGATACTCTTAATTATGTTCAAGTAAATGGCTTTTACATAAGTGGAGAAGAAAACACTATTACTACTGATACAGAAGTATCTGGTAGTAAAATATTAGAGAAAGGAAAAATAACTTACAATGTTGATAATAAGGAACTTATACTAGATAATGTTACAATTAATGCTAATACAAGTGATGAAAAAGGTGTTATATTTTTTGTACCAGGCACTGAATTAACTATTAAACTAATTGGTGAAAATATTATTACTAATGAAGGCACTGGTGTAGGTATTAATTCTAATGGTGAATTAATTATTACTGGTGATGGTAGTTTAACTATAAATACAAAGAGTTATGGTATATATGCACCTACTGGTAATTTAAGCATTAAAGATGTAAAGTTAAATGTTACTAGTAAAATAAATAATGCTGTTGAAGGATATGGTGTATTAACTATTGATAATAGTTCATTAAATCTTCAAAGTGCTTCATATTACAGTACATTCAATGGTTTTGCAAGTGTAACACTTGAAAATAATAATGATAGAATACTAAAAGCAGATAGAAGACCAATAACTACTACTACAAAAGCACAAAATATAGAAGACTTTTCTTCTTTAGCAACTTGTGAAACAAATAGATATCTAACATTACTTAATGAATATACTATAACAGTAGATAAAGATGAAAATAGTAATGTTACATTATCAAACGAAACTGTTATTGAAGGTTCAACTGTTGAAGCAACTATTACTACTAATAAAGACTATAAGTTAACATCAGTACTAGTTAATGGAGTAGAAAGTATTGATTCATTAGTAGATGGTAAATTAATTCTTACAGTTAATGAAAACACTACTATTAAAGTAACTTCTAAAGCATATGAAAAAGAAGTAGAAGTGCCTACTATAGATACTACTAAAGAAGTTAAAGAAGTAACTGTTGGTGTTAAAACTGATGATACAGTTAATGCTACACTAGAAAAAGCATTAGAAGAGTCTGATATTGATGTAAGTGGATTTGATTCTAAAGTAGAAATAGCTGTTAAGAATCAAAATAATAATGCTGTACCAGAAAAAGATATGGAAAGTATTAAAGCTTTAGTTAAAACCAAAGAAAATGTTAAAGTTAGTTCATACTTTGATATAACTATTAACGTTGTTAATACTGATAATAATCAAGTGATAGGTACTTTACCAGAATTAAGTAAAGAACTTACATTTAATGTACAATTACCTACTACTTTAGCTAAAGTAGAAGAAGGATATACTAGAACATACTACATTATTAGATATCATAATGGTAAGAGTGAAATATTAGATGCTAGTGTGAGTGGAAACACTTTAACATTTAAATCTGATAAATTCTCAACATACGCTTTAGCATATAGTGATGTTAAATCTGAAGATAAAACTATTGTGGATGAAGACAAAACTATTATAGATAAAGATAAAGCAGAAGTTAAACCAGCTGAAAATCCAAAGACTACAGATGATGGTGTTGTTTATATCTTAATTACATTAATTTCTATACTTGGTATTGCAAGTGAATGTAGATTTATTAAAAAAATAGTTAATGAATAATTAAAAAAGTACCCAAAAAGGTACTTTTTTATCTGTTGAAAAATATACAATTTATTGATATAATATTTATGAAAATACTTATGTAA
>CAVITD010000082.1:0-20331 GCA_963645645.1 uncultured Eubacteriales bacterium | reverse complement strand
GTGAAGAACAAGTTAGTGAATATTTGGGAGGTTTAAAATGAATTACTACAATGAATATTGCTTTATAAGACTTATAGATGAACTAGGAAAAGGAGACAATACTAAAATATTAAAAAAGTTTTATTTAAAATGTAGTAAAACCTCAGTTTTTAGCATTAAAACCATAAAAAAAATACAACTTTGCCATAATTATGTTAAAAAGGCACTTGAAAAAACGAGCATTTTGTGATATTATTTACCTTGAGTTATATATTTATTATGTAACTAAAGAAGTGGAAGAGTTTTGGATTACTTGTGGACCACTCGCGAAAATTAACTTGAATATTAAATTTTATAGGAGGTGTTTTTCGTGGCAAAGAAAGTTACTAAAGTTGTAAAAATTCAAATTCCTGCTGGAAAGGCTACACCAGCTCCACCAGTTGGTACAATATTTGGACCTCTAGGAATTAACTTACAAGAATTTTGTACAAGATACAACGACGCAACTAGAGATAAGATGGGAGATATAATCCCATGTGAAGTTAGTGTTTACGAAGACAGAAGTTTTGATTTCGTATTAAAGACACCACCTGCTGCTAGTTTACTTTTAAAAGTTGCTGGTATTCAAAAGGGTGGAGTTAAAGGCGCTAATGATATAGTTGCTACAATTACAAAAGATCAGTTAAAACAAGTTGCTGAAATTAAGTTACCTGACTTAAATACAGATGATATTGAACAAGCTATGAAAATAGTTGCAGGTACTGCTAGAAACATGGGTATTGCTGTTAAAGGACTTAATGATGTAGAACTTGAAGAACAAGCTGAAGAAGCAAAAGAAGCTGAAGCTGAAATGGCTAAACTAGATGCTGAATTTGCTGAAATGGAAGCTGAAGCTAAAGCTAATGCTAGTGCTGAAGTTCCTGAAGTAGAAAGTACTGAACAAAAAGCTGAAAGCGTAGAAGAATAATAAGTAATAAAAAAAGTCGAGTAAGATAAAGAATCCAAATACCACATAAAGGAGGTAAAATTATGAAACGTCGTGGACGCTTATATGTGGAAGCTTCAAAGAGTGTAGACAAAAATAAATTATACACACCAGAAGAAGCGGTTAAATTAGTAAAATCTCTTTCTAAAAGAAAATTTGATGAAACAGTAGAAGTTGCTATGAATTTAAATGTTGATACTACTAAAAGTGATCAACAAGTAAGAAGTTCATTTACACTTCCAAATGGTACTGGTAAAACTAAAAGAGTTTTAGTTGTAACTAAGACTAAAGCTGAAGAAGCTAAAAATGCTGGTGCTGACTTCGTTGGAGACGACGACATCATTGAAAAAATAGTTAAAGAGAACTGGTTTGATTTTGATGTAATGGTTGCAACACCTGAAATGATGGTTAGTTTAGGTAAAATTGGTAAAATTTTAGGACCTAAAGGTTTAATGCCAAACCCTAAAACTGGAACTGTTACTACAAACGTAAGTGATGCAATCGCTAACATTAGAAAAGGTATGGTAGAATATAGAGCTGATTCTAATGGTAACGTACACGCACTTGTTGGTAAAGTTAGTTTTGATGAAGACAAATTAACTGAAAACTTAGTTGCTTTCATTAATGAAGTAATTAAAAATAAGCCTACAGGTGTTAAAGGAACATTCGTTAAGAATATAAGTATTTCTTCAACAATGGGTCCTGGAGTTAAAATTGACACAAATTTATTTAAATAGTATTTACAAAATTAACTTTTTGTAGTAAAATACTATTCATGAGTTCGCCGTAGACCGTAGGTATACAAATAAATCCTACCGAGGAAGACTAATCTTTTAAGAAGTTTTCCTTGCGCGGAAAACTTTTATTAATATTATAAGGAGGAAAAAATGGCAAGCGAAAAAAATCTAAAAGTTAAAAAAGACCTCGTAAGTGAAATCAATTCTAAGTTAGATACTGCTAGTACAGTTTTACTAGTAGACTACCAAGGAATGAGCGTGCTTGAACTTAATAATCTTAGACAAAGTTTAAAAAGTACTGGCAGTGATTTAAAAGTATACAAAAATACTTTAGCTAGTATAGCTTTCAAAGAAAAAGACATTAAGTTAGATGACTACATGACTGGACCTAATGCTTACATCTTTAGTAAAGATATCATCGAGCCTATTAAAATAGTTAGTGAAGCTGCTAAGAAAAACGAAAACTTAACAATTAAAGCTGGTTATATTAATGGAGAATTTGCTGATACAAAAATTATTGGTGAATATGCAAGTATTCCAAGTTATGAAGGACTTCTTACAATGTTTGCTGGTGGCTTAATTGAACACGTAAGAAATTTAAGTATTGCACTTAACTTATATGCCGAAAAATTAGAGAATGGAGGAAATGAATAATGGCAAAAATTGAAAACAAAGATATTATCGAAGCAATTAAAGAGAAAACTATTCTTGAAGTTAAAGAATTAGTTGATATGATGAAAGAAGAATTTGGAGTAGATCCAAGTGCTGTTGCTGTAGCTGCTCAACCTGCTGCAAGTGCTGAAGACGAAGGAGATGTAACTAAGACTGTAGTTCTAGCTAATGCTGGAGGACAAAAGTTACAAGTAATCAAACTAGTTAGAGAAATCACTGGTTTAGGATTAAAAGAAGCTAAAGACTTAGCTGATAATGGTGGTAATATCAAAGAAAACGTTTCTATGGATGAAGCTAATGATTTAAAAGCTAAATTTGAAGAAGTTGGCGCTACTATAGAATTAAAGTAAGCAAAAAATTACGGCCTTTACTATTAGAAAGGCTTTTTTGCGTTAATAAGAAGGGAGTATTTTATGGAACATTATTTTACAAATAACGAAAACTTAAAAAGTGAATTTAGGAGTGTGAAGTATGTTTATAAAGATACTCCTTTTGTATTTACTAGTGATTTAGGAGTATTTTCTAAAGATAAAGTTGACTATGGAAGTAAAGTATTATTAGAAAAAGTCCTAGAAGTAGAAAATACTGGTAAAAAAATACTAGATGTTGGATGTGGCTATGGTCTTATCGGAATAGTTTTATCTAAAATGTTAAATAGTGAAGTAGATATGGTAGACGTTAACAAAAGAGCTTTACACTTAACTGAAATGAATATTAAAAATATGAAAGTGAATGCTAAAACGTTTATATCTGATGCTTACGAAAATGTTATTTGCTCATACGATATAATCATAACAAACCCACCCATCAGGGCAGGCAAAGATAAAGTTTTAGAAATACTTTTGGGTGCAAAAGAACACTTAAATAGTGGTGGAACTCTTTATTATGTAATAAGAAAAGACCAAGGAGCAAAAAGTATAACTAAAACATTAAGTGAAAGCTATAAAATAGAACTATTAGATAAAAATAAAGGTTTCTATATTTATAGTGCAAAAAAACTTTAAGAAATTAACTTTAGGTAGTTGACTTCTTTACAAAAATCAAGTAAAATTATATATTGCGATACATGTAGTTTCTTGACTCTATGTGTTTTAAATCTAAGGGATTGGGGTGACTAATTTTGGCTTATAAAGTTGAAAAATTCGGTACAAAAAGAGAAAGAAGAAATTTCTCACAATTAAGAAACAAATTTGAACTTTCAAACTTGCTTGAAATTCAAAGAGATTCGTTTCAAAAGTTTTTAGATGAAGGGATAAGAGAGGTGTTTGACGATATTTTTCCAGTGGAAAGTTTCAGTGGAAGTTTATCGCTTGAATTTGGTGAATACACTTTAGAAAAACCTAGGTATAGTGTAATTGAATCAAAAGAAAGACGTGTTACTTATGCTGCACCATTAAAAGTAAAAGCAAGATTATTTATTAATGAGACAGGAGAAGTAAAAGAACAAGAAGTATTTTTAGGCGACATTCCATTAATGACTGAAAATGCAAGTTTCATTGTTAACGGAGTAGAAAGAGTTATAAACTGTCAACTTGTACGTTCTCCATCTATTTATTTCAAACGTGAAATAGATAAAAACGGAAGAAACATCATTACTAACGAAGTAATTCCTAGTAAAGGTACATGGTTAGAGTATGAACTTGATGCAAGAAATATTTTCTATGTAAGAATAGATAGAACAAGAAAAGTAACTATCACAACTTTCTTGCGTGCATTAGGTTTAAGTAGTGATGATGACATTCTAAAAGTATTTGGAGAAGACGAGATTCTTGTTAATACTTTAGAAAAAGACTCAACTAAGAATACAGATGAGGCATTAATTGAAATTTACGAAAAATTAAGACCAGGAGAACCTGCAACACTTGATTCTTCTAAGAACCAATTAATTACTAGATTCTTTGATAAATTTAGATATGATTTAGCAAAAGTAGGTAGATACAAATTTAATAGAAAATTAAATGTAATGGATAGACTACTTAATAATCGTATTGGAGAAGATATAGTAGTAGATGGTGTTACATACATCAAAAAAGGTGAAGTTGTAACTAAAGAAAAACTTGAAGAATTAAAGCCTATCTTTGAAAGTGGATATGGTGTTCATGAAGTTAAAATCAATGAAGAATTAGATACATATAATAAAGTACAAGAAGTACTTGTGTATGCTAATGATGGAAGTGATAAATTACTTAAAGTTATAGGTAATGACCAAAGTATAGATACTAAACGTCTAACAATAAGTGACATCTATGCATCAATTTCATACTACATTAACTTACATTATGGAGTAGGAAATTATGACGAGATAGACCACTTAGCCAACAGACGTGTAAGACAAGGTGGAGAGTTAATTCAAAATCAATTTAGAGTTGGTATTGCTAGAATGGAAAGAGTTATTCGTGAAAGAATGACTACTCAAGAAATAGACTCTGTAACTCCTAAGACATTAATCAATATTAGACCAGTTACAGCTGCATTAAAAGAGTTCTTTGGAAGTAGCCAATTATCTAAATTCATGGATCAAATCAACCCACTAGCAGAATTATATGATAAACGTAAACTAAGTGCTCTAGGGCCTGGCGGATTATCAAGAGACCGTGCTGGTATGGAAGTAAGAGACGTTAACTCAAGCCACTATGGCAGAATTTGTCCAGTAGAAACTCCAGAAGGACAAAACATTGGACTTATTACAAGTTTAGCAGGATACGCAAAACTAAACGAATATGGTTTCATAATGACTCCATATAGAAAAGTAGTAGACGCTAAATTAACAGACGAAATAGTTTACATGACAGCTGACGAAGAAGAAAATTATTACATTTGTCCAGCTACAATTAAAGTAAGTGAAGATAATACAATAACTGACAATATGGTTCCAGTTAGATTTAATAGAGATAACTTAATGGTTGAAAAAACAAAAGTTGACTTTAGTGATGTAAGTCCTAGTCAAATAGTTTCAATTACAACAAGTTGTATACCATTCTTGGAACACGACGATGCTAACCGTGCATTAATGGGTGCTAATATGCAAAGACAAGCTGTACCTTTAATGAAAACAGAAGCTCCAATAGTGGCAACAGGTGTTGAATATTACGCTGCAAAAGACTCAAGCGCTGTAGTTAAAACTAAAATAGATGGTGTGGTAGACTATGTTGATGCTAAAAGAATAGTAGTAAAAAATAGTAAAGAAAAAGCTGAATACCCACTAATGACATTTGAAAGAAGTAATGCTGAAACTTGCTATACTCAAAGACCAATTGCACACGTTGGGGACAAAGTTAAAGCTGGAGACATCATCGCAGATGGACCTAGTACAAATGATGGAGAAATGTCTTTAGGTAAAAACTTAACTGTTGCATTCATGACATATAATGGTTACAACTATGAAGACGCTGTTATATTAAATGAAAGAATAGTAAAAGATGATGTACTAACAAGTGTACACGTTGAAATGCTAGAAGTAGAAGCAAGAGATACAAAGCTTGGACCAGAAGAATTTACAAGAGATATTCCAAATGTTAGTGAAGAAGCAAGAAAGAACTTAAATGAAGAAGGTATCATAAGAATTGGTACTGAAGTTAAAGAAAATGATATTCTAGTTGGTAAAATCACTCCAAAAGGAGTTCAAGAATTAACTAGTGAAGAAAAATTATTACACGCAATATTTGGAGAAAAAACTCGTGAAGTTAGAGATACTTCTTTAAGAGTTCCACATGGTTCTAGTGGTATAGTACATGATGTACAAGTATTCACAAAAGATAATTCTGATGAGTTACCAGCAGGTGTAATTAAGATTATAAGAATATACTTAATAAAGAAAAGAAAAATGCAAGTTGGAGACAAGATGAGTGGACGTCATGGTAATAAGGGTGTAGTTAGTTTAGTATTACCAGAAGAAGATATGCCTTACTTACCAGATGGTAGAACTGTAGATGTTATATTAAACCCACTAGGTGTTCCATCACGTATGAACTTAGGACAAATATTAGAAGTTCATTTAGGTATGGCTGCTAAAACATTAGGTGTACATATTGCAACTCCAGTATTTGATAGTGCTACTGAACAAGATATAGTTGATATGACTAAAGAAGCTGGACTTGATGCTGACTATAAAACATGGCTATATGACGGACGTACTGGAGAAAAATTCCACAAACGTGTAAACGTTGGAGTCATGTACATGATTAAACTTAACCACATGGTAGACGATAAGATGCATGCAAGAAGTACAGGGCCTTACAGCTTAGTAACGCAACAACCTCTAGGTGGTAAAGCACAATTTGGTGGTCAAAGATTTGGAGAAATGGAAGTATGGGCATTATATGCTTATGGTGCTGCTCACATCTTACAAGAAGTTTTAACAATTAAGTCAGATGATGTAGTAGGACGTGTTAAAGTATACGAACAACTTGTTAAAGGTAAAGCTGTTGATCAAGCTGGAGTACCAGAAAGTTTTAGAGTATTAATGAAAGAATTCCAAGCATTAGGACTAGATATTAGTATACTTACTAAAGATGGAATGAAAGACTTAAAAGAACTAGAAAGCATCGAGGAAAAAGAAGATGCTCCAGTATCAATTGAAGAAGTAGATACTACTAAAGAAGACGAAGACTTCACAACTAGCTTAGAAGACGAAAAAGAAGACTACTATGATGAAGACGAAGAGAGTGAAGACTTTGAACTTGACGATATAGATGACGAAGAATTTGAAGAAGATATGGAAGAGGGTGACTAAAAATGATGGATGTAAATATGTTTGAAGGAATTAGAATAGGTATAGCAAGTCCTGATAAAATACGTTCATGGAGTTATGGAGAAGTTAAGAAACCTGAAACAATAAACTATAGAACACTTCGTCCAGAAAGAGATGGCTTATTCTGCGAGAAAATTTTTGGTCCTACTAAAGACTTTGAATGTGCTTGTGGTAAGTATAAAAGATTAAGATATAAAAATGTAGTGTGTGATAGATGTGGAGTTGAAGTTACTCGTTCTAACGTAAGACGTGAAAGAATGGGACATATTGAACTTGCAACTCCAGTTGCGCACATCTGGTATACTAAAGGAGTTCCACCTAAAATAGGACTAGTACTAGATAAAAGCCCAAGAGATATAGAAGAAGTAATATACTTTGTTAGCTATATAGTACTAGACCCAGGAAAAGCTCCACTTGAGAAAAAACAAATCTTAAGTGATAAAGAATACCGTGCATATTATGAAAAATATGGTAACTCATTTAAAGTAGGAATGGGTGCAGAAGCAATTAAGACTTTACTATGTGAAGTTGATCTTGAAAAAGAAAAAGAAACTTTAAAGAAAGAAATAGAAGGTAGTCAAGGACAAAAGAAATTAAGACTAGTTAAAAGACTTGACTGTATAGAAAGCTTTATTGAAAGTGGTAACCGTCCTGAATGGATGATACTAGATGTACTTCCAGTATTACCTCCAGAATTAAGACCTATGTTACAACTTCCTGGTGGAAGGTTTACAACAAGTGATTTAAACGACTTATATAGAAGAATTATAAATAGAAATAACCGTTTAAAGAAATTACTTGAATTAGGCGCACCTACAATAATTGTACAAAATGAAAAACGTATGCTTCAAGAAGCAGTTGATGCTTTAATAGATAATGGTAGACGTGGAAGAAGTGTAAGTGGTGTAGGAAATCGTCCATTAAAGAGCTTAAGTTCTATGCTTAAAGGTAAACAAGGAAGATTTAGACAAAACCTACTTGGTAAACGTGTAGACTATTCAGGTCGTAGCGTTATTGCTGTTGGACCTACACTTAAAATGTATGAGTGTGGTATACCAAAAGAAATGGCTCTAGAACTATTTAAACCTCATGTTATTCATGAAATAGTAGAAAGAGAACTAGCTCACAATATTAAAGGAGCTAAAAAATTAATAGATGCTCAAGATGAAAGAATTTGGGATATTGTAGAAGACGTTATTCACGAACACCCAGTAATGTTAAACCGTGCACCAACACTTCATAGATTAGGTATTCAAGCATTCGAGCCTAAACTAGTTGGTGGTAAAGCTATGAGACTACATCCGCTAGTATGTACTGCATTTAACGCAGACTTTGATGGAGACCAAATGGCTGTACACGTTCCACTTAGTGAAGAGAGCCAAGCTGAAGCAAGACTTCTAATGCTAGGTGCTAACAACATACTTTCACCTAAAGATGGAAGCCCAATTGTTACTCCAGGACAAGATATGGTACTAGGTAACTACTACTTAACTCTTGAAATAGCTGGACTAGAACATGAAGGTAAAGCATATAAAAACGCAAACGAAATACTAATGGATTACGAAAGAAGAAATATAACTCTTCACACAAGAGTATGTGTTCCTGCAAAGAGTTTCAAACATAAAGTTTGGACAGACGATAACATGGAAAAATACTTAGTTACAACTCCTGGTAAAGTAATCTTTAATGAAATACTACCAGACGCATTTCCATATGTAAACGAAGCATCTAAAGATAATTTTGAAGGAATGACACCAGATAAATTCTTCTTAGAAAAAGGTACAGACTTAGTTAGTGCTGTTAAAGATATGCCAGTAGTTAATGGTTTTGTTAAGAAAGACTTAGAAAAACTAATAGCGCAAATATTTAAGAGATTTAAAACTACTGAAACTAGTATCTTCCTAGATAAATTAAAAAATCAAGGATTTAAATATAGTACTTTATCAGGTATCACATTTAGTCTAAGTGATATACCAGTTAGTGAAGCTAAACAAAGTATTATAGCTAATACTCAAGCTACAGTAGATAAAGTAAATAAACAATATAATCGTGGTTTAATAACTGATGAAGAAAGACATAGAAAAGTAGTTGACTTATGGCTTGCAGCTACTAAAGATGTTCAAAAAGCAGTTATTGCCGAGATGGCTAAAACAAGAGACTCTAACCCACTTGCAATGATATTCACATCTAAAGCTCGTGGTAATGATAACCAATTAGGACAACTTAGTGGTATGCGTGGTATAATGGCTAAACCAGATGGAGAAGAAGTAGAAATACCTATCACAACATCATTTAAAGAAGGACTAGACGTTCAAGAATTCTTCTTAAGTTCACACGGATCTAGAAAAGGTACAGCAGATACTGCACTTAAAACAGCCGACGCTGGATACTTAACTCGTAGACTTGTTGATGTTGTACAAGATTTAATCATAAAAGAAGAAGACTGTGGTACTATTCAAGGACTTGAAGTAAGTGCATTTGTAGACGATAAGTCTGGTAGTGTACTAGAAAGCTTTGAAGAAAGAATAGTAGGTAGATTTACTAACCAAAAAGTAGTTAACCCTGAAACTAAAGAATTAATTATAGATAAGGGAGAATTAATTACTGAACAAATAGCTAAGAAGATTATTAAAGCTGGAATTGAAAAGATAGAAATAAGAAGTGTACTTACTTGTAAGACACACAATGGATTATGTCAAAAATGTTACGGTAGAAACCTTGCAACTGGAAACGTTGTTGAAGTTGGTGAAGCTGTTGGTATTATGGCTGCACAAAGTATCGGAGAACCTGGTACACAACTTACAATGCGTACATTCCACACTGGTGGTGTTGCTGGAGCTGATGATATAACTCAAGGTCTTCCTCGTGTAGAAGAACTATTTGAAGCTAGAATTCCAAAAGCTAAAGCTACTATTGCTGAAATAAGTGGTAAAGTAACTAAAATACAAGAAGATAAAGGTAAATTCAAGATTTATATTACAAACGACGTAGAAGTAAGAGAACACGTAACTTTATACAATGCAAAGTTAAGAGTTGAAAAAGGTTCTGTAGTAGAAGCAGGACAGGCATTAACTGAAGGAAGTATAAGTCCAAAAGAATTACTTGCAGTAACTGACCCAACTACTGTTGAAGAATATATCTTAAGAGAAGTTCAAAAGGTATATAAATCACAAGGTGTTGATGTAAGTGACAAGCATATAGAAACTGTTGTAAGAAGAATGATTTCAAAAATGAAAATAGTTGATGCTGGAGATACTGACTTTGTAGAAGGTACTACTGTTTCAATTAGAGAATTTGGAGAAAGAAACAAACCTTACATTCTTGAAGGTAAAGTTCCTGCAACTGGTAAAGCTGTAATGCTTGGTATTACTAAAGCAAGCTTAGAGACAGATTCATTCCTAAGTGCAGCTTCATTCCAAGAAACTACAAGAATTCTAACAGATGCTGCTGTAAGAGGTAAGATAGACCATTTAAACGGACTGAAAGAAAACGTTATCTTAGGTAAACTAATACCTGCAGGTACTGGTGCTAAACAATATAAGGACATTGAAATAGAACTTCAAAAAGAATTCTTAAGTGATGATCCAACAGAAGTACTAGAAGAAACTTTTATGTCTGAAACAAATGATGACTTACTAATAGACGACGGAGTAATGAATATAGATAGCGAAGAAGAAACAGAAGAAGAAAAATAACTTCTTCTTTTCTTTTTTGAAACAAATTAAAGTAGCTATCTTAATATTTATATGTACAACATAAAGTATAATATATATATAATAAAAGAATATACATATGAAGAGTTAAGAAAAATAGAAAATCATGAAGGCAACTATAAAATCTACAATGATGTTAAAAGCTTTATGGAAGATTTGGAGTAAGACTACTATATCACGGAACTAGCACAACAGCAACAGACGCATATATAAATTCAAGTACAGCGTTCAAAATAACATATAGTGACTCAATGTATGTAGGCTATATGTATGGAACAAGTGGTTCACTAGTAAATAATAGAGCAAATACAAACTCAAGTACAATAAAAGGAGTAATAGATACATGGTATGCAAGCAACATGACATCATATACAAAATACCTAAGTACAACAGCAGTATATTGTAATGATAGAACAGTAGCAAGTGGAACATATTCAGCAACAGAATCATCATTCAACTATGCACCATATACAAGACTAAATACAAACAAAACGCCAACATATGACTGTACAACAACAGAAGATAAATTCACAGTGGATAGTAGCGCAGGTAACGGTAAACTAACATATCCAATAGCCTTAATGACGGCAGACGAAGTATCATTCGCAGGCGGAGAATTTGATTCAAGCGCACCTACATGGTATTATTATAATAGTGCAAAAGGTAGCTCAACAGGCTCAACATATTGGTGGCTGTTGTCTCCTTACAATTGGTATGGCGGCCACGCTTACGTGTTCGGCGTGAGCGGTTCGGACGATCCTGGCTCCTTGATCTTCAACAGCGTCATCTACTTGAATGGCGTGCGTCCAGTAGTATCTCTCAAATCTTGTGTCAAATATAGTACAGGAGATGGCTCAGCAGAACACCCATACACAATACAAGAAACTTCAAGCGGATGCTAGTACAAAATAAAGTACAAGATAAAGAATTCAAGAAATTGGGTTCTTTTTTCTTTATTGTTTTATGTTTTTATGGTATAATTTTAGGGAAGAAATGAGTGATGTTTATGTTTATAGATGAAGTAGTGATAAGTGTTATAGGTGGACACGGTGGAGATGGGTGTACTAGTTTTAGACACGAGAAATTTGTTGAAATGGGTGGACCAGATGGTGGTAATGGTGGAAAAGGTGGAGACATTGTTTTTGTTGCTGAGGAAGGTCTTAAAACTCTTATTGATTTAAGGTATCAAAAGAAAATCAAAGGAGAAAAAGGTAATAATGGAAGTGGAGCACTTAGAACTGGTGCAAGTGGAAGTGACACTTTTATTAAAGTTCCTGTAGGTACTACTATAACTGATGTTGAAACTAATTTGATTATAGGAGATTTAACTAAGCAAGGAGAAAAGTGTGTAGTAGCTAAAGGTGGAAAAGGTGGAAAAGGTAATGCTTCATTTAAAAGTAATAAAGATAAAGCACCTAAGATAAGCGAGCATGGTTTATCTGGAGAAGAAAGAAAGTTAAAGCTTGAGTTAAAACTTTTAGCTGATGTTGGTCTAGTAGGTTTTCCAAGTGTTGGAAAGAGTAGTTTAATCAGTGTTATAAGTGCGTCTAAACCTAAAATTGCAGACTACCATTTTACAACATTAACACCAAACTTGGGTGTAGTACTGACTAAAAGTACTAGTTATGTAGTTGCAGATCTTCCAGGTATCATAGAAGGAGCATCAAATGGAGTTGGTTTAGGAGATAAATTCTTAAAACACGCGAGTCGTTGTAAAATAGTTGCTTATGTAATAGATGCTTCTTGTATAGAAGGAAGAGACTTAGTAAGTGAATATCAAATTTTATTAAATGAAGTTAAAAACTATAGTGAAAAACTATATAATAAGAAAAGTATAGTAATAGCTAATAAAATGGATATGCCTAGTAGTAAAGAAAATCTAGAAAAGTTTAAGAGTGCTTATCCTGACGTTGAAGTGTTAGAAACAAGCGCGGTGACGCATTTTGGAATAGAAGAATTAAAAGTCCGTCTAGGAGAACTTGTTTTATCTACTAACGTAGAAAACATATATAACGACGAAGAGTTTGAAAGCTATGTACTATATGAATTTAAAAATGTTAAACCATACAACATTACAAGAATAGACGATCACACATGGGTTTTATCTGGAGAAAAACTAGAAAATTTACTTAAAAAAACAAGATTTAATAGTGATGAAGCACTACTTAAATTTGCAAGAAAACTTAAAAATATGGGCGTTGATGACGAGTTAAAAACTATGGGTGCTAAAAGTGGAGACACAGTTAGAATATTAGATGTAGAGTTTGAGTTTAGTGAGAAACTTGACTATTAAGGAGGAGTTATGATAGATAAGTTTGTACCTGATATGTTTTATCAAAGTATTTATAGAGTTGATTATGAAAAATTAAAAAGTGTTGGAATTAAACTGATAATATTTGATTTAGATAATACAATTGCAACTTATAATGAGAGTATTCCTAGAAGTGAAGCTAAAGAATTAATTGATAAAATAAAAGAAATGGGTTTTAATGTAGTACTTATGAGTAACTCAGGTAAATCTAGAGTACTTCCCTTTAGAAATGCTTTAGAAATAGACTCATGCGCTAGTGCTAAGAAGCCTTTAACAAGTGGATACAAAAAGATAATGAAAGTATATAAACTTGACGCAAATCAAATAGCTTGTATAGGAGATCAATTAATCACTGATATATGGGGCGCTAATAAAATGGGTATGACTAGCATTTTAGTTAATCCTATGTCTAAAAAAGATAGAAAGATTACTTATATAAATAGATTTTTTGAAAAGATATTATTTAAAATAATGGATAAAGAAGAACTATTTAAAAAGAGGCATATGTATGAATAAAGTATGTATTGGATGTGGAAGTGTACTTCAAACTTTAGACAAAAATAAAGAAGGTTATATTAATTCTAAAGTATATGAAAAAGCTACACTTTGTGAAAGGTGTTTTAAAATAAAATACTATGGTGAAGTTTATGTAACAGATAACCCTAAAGATAAAACTTCTCTTATTAAAATGATAAATGACTCTAAAAAAAGTGTAGTCTATTTAGTAGATACTCTAACTATTAGTAAAGAAACACTAAGTGTGATAGACTCACTTTCTAACAAAGTATATTTAGTACTCACTAAAAGAGATTTACTACCAAAAAGTGTTAAAAACATTAAATTAAAAGAATACATAAGTAACTTAACATTAATAAAAGATGTATTTGTAATAAGTGTTTTAAAAAATAATGGAGTAACTGAGTTATATAATGAACTTATTAAAAATAATGAAAAAAGTGTCTATGTAATAGGCTATACTTCAAGTGGAAAATCTACTTTAATTAATAAGTTACTTACACTAAATGGTAAAAGTGGTAACATTACTACAAGTAGTTTACCTAACACAACACTAGAATGTATTAATATTAAGTTAAATGACAAACTTACATTAATAGATACTCCTGGATTTGTAAGTGAAAACTCTTCATACAATTTTATGGATGCTGACGTGTATAAGAAAATGCTACCTAAGAGTGTTATTAAACCTAAAGTATACACTATAAAAAAAGACTTTATGATAATTTTAGGAGATGTGCTTAGAATAGAAAACAATAGTGATAAAGACGTTAATTTAGTATTTTACTTTAAAAATGAAATTAAACTAAATAAAATGAGAAGTATTAGAAATGAACTATTAAAAGATAAAGATAAGCTTGATGTTAAAGTAAGTGATAAAGACATTGTTTTAGAGGGTCTTGGCTACATAAAAGTAGTAGGGAATGCTAGTTTAACAATGTACACTTTAAATAAAAAAATGATTAGTATTAGAAATAAAATGATATAGAGGTAATTATGGGACTAATAAAAGTAATGGATGAAAACTTGGCTAATAAAATCGCGGCTGGAGAAGTTGTAGAAAAAGTTAGTAGTGTAGTAAAAGAACTTGTAGAAAATTCACTTGATGCAGGGAGCACTAATATTGAAGTGAGCCTAGTGGATGCTGGAATAAAAGAAATTAAAGTAATAGATAATGGTAAAGGAATGGACAAGGATGATGCAGTTCTTGCTTTTACACCACACGCTACTAGTAAGATAAAAAATGAAAATGATTTGTTCTTCATTAATACTCTAGGTTTTAGAGGAGAAGCTCTTCCTTCAATTGCAAGTGTAAGCGAAGTAGTACTTGATACTAGTAATGGAATAGATAGTACTTTAGTTAATATAAAAGGTGGAACACTTCTTTCAAAAACAGAAGGCACAATGACTAAAGGAACTAAAGTAGTTGTAAAAAACTTATTTTATAATACTCCTGCTAGACTTAAATTTTTAAAAAGCTATTATACAGAATTAAATGGAGTAGTTAACTTAATAGAAAAACTAGCCTTAAGTCATCCTGAAGTTAGCTTTAAACTTAATAGTGATGGTAAAGACATGATTAGCACAAGTGGAAGTAGTGACTTACTTAAAACAATTCATGAAATATACGGTTATAACGTAAGTAAGAATATGGTTTATATTGAAGGAAGTAACAGTGACTATGACATTAATGGGTATGTTAGTAATATTAATATAGTTAAGAGTACTAAAAAAGATATGATTATCTTAGTTAATGGAAGAATTGTAAACAATAGCTATGTAAATAAAGTTATAAAAGATGCTTACCACACATACTTAGCTGTAGACAAATATCCTATAGTAGTAATAAATATTTTAGTAGACCCAACTATAGTAGATGTTAATATCCACCCTACTAAACAAGATATTAAATTTAGTAAAATGGATACACTAGAAGATATACTATTTAGTACCATAAGAGACAGGTTAATGAATATAAACAACATATTTAAAGCATATGACGAAACTGATAACTATGTTAGTAATGAATACTCTACTGGTGTAGATTACATTGTAAACGAAGACTTAGTTGTAAATACTCCTAGTGTAGAAAAGCAAGTAATAGAAGAAAATAAAATGAATTTCTTTATGAATGAAGACACTACTGGATATGAAACTGTACTAGATACTAATTTAGAAGAAGAAAAACCAAGCTTACTTCATCCAATTGGACTTGCTATGGGAACGTATTTATTTGCAACAGATGAAAGTTGTGTCTACATGATAGATATACACGCGGCTAATGAAAGAATAAATTATGAAAAACTACTAAATGCATTAAAAGAAGACACTGTTAGTACTACTAGTATGTTATTTCCTATTACAATAGAATTTACTAAAAATGAATATATGATTATAGAGAGTCAAAAAGACTTTATACTTAGTTTAGGCATTAAATTTAGTGAGTTTGGTGTAAACACAATAAGAGTGAATGAACACCCTACATACTTTAGAGAAGGTTACGAAGAAGAAAGTTTAAGAAGAGTATTTGACCTTATAGTAAGTATGGATAAAAAGTTTGACAGAGTTAAATTTAATGAACAACTAGCAATAAACTTATCTTGTAAAATGAGTGTAAAAGCAAACACTTTCATTGGACCACTTGAACAAGAAACATTATTAAAAAGATTATTTAAGTGTGAATTTCCTTATACTTGCCCTCATGGAAGACCAACTATTATAAAATATACCAAATATGAATTAGAAAAACTATTTAAAAGAGTAAATGCATAAAAGAGTAATGTGCAAAATAAAGTACTTGGTTTAATTAGTAAAATTTGTTATAATTAAATTGTCTTTAAGGGCATATAATATTAATGGACAAACAAAAAGAGTAGTACCTAGCTTTCGGATGTTAGGTGTTTACTCAGTCCAATATGACTTTGGTGAACACCGTCTCAGTAGTTGATATGGTGTTCTTTTTATATTTTATGTTTTTCTGTTTCTGTGGTTAAATGTCTAATTACATCTAATTGCATTTGTTTTCCATATAAAAGTTCTTCACGAGACAATTCTAAACTATCAGCAATATCATAGATTAACCATTCATTATTGCATTCGCTTTCTCTTACAATTTCTAAAAAAGCTTGTACAGCTTGAGCTCTTGATAGATTAAATTTCTTAGCTATAGTTTCCATACATCCTCTTACAAATAAATATGAAGATATATAAGATAATCTAAATGAACAAGATTTATTACTTGAAATCTTTTCTATACCATATGTGTTATCATTTTCTGAAGTAAGAATTTCCTCTGCACTTAGAATTTGTCCTTCATTTAAATTTGACAATATATTTTTATGCTCAGTGAAAACTTCTTCCATATTTAATGCATATAATGGTAAAGCTTCAGCAAAACCTTCACTGATAATTAAATTTTTACTAAAAAACTGACTATGTACTATATGTGATAACTCATGAATTTCATTTTCAATTTTAGAAATTACTATTTCTTTAAGTTCTTTGTTTTCTAACATGTTTTGACTTAGTCCATAAGCCCATGAAAAACCATCTAAGTCATAACACATTACCGGTTTTCCTCCACCTTTACCATTATCAAATTTCTTTGGAATATTTAAAAGTTCCCTTAATTTTCATCTGGTACAATATAAACATATAGCGTAGGGTGTGCATTTGCTGGATATTTAATTCCAAGAGTACTAATCATTTCTAAACATTTACTCATGTTATTTAAATACGCATTATAACTACCGTTATCATATTTAATTGCTAATTCTTTAGATAATCTAACTTTTATCTCACTATTAAAAACCCTTAATTCCGAATTTTTAATATATTTTTTCATTTTATTTTTTTCGTACATTTTATTTACCTTCATGCCTAAATTATATTATATAATACTTTGTTTTGAAAGATAACTAGTAAGCCCAAGCAAAAAACATCTCTAAACACTTGAAAATATAAGACTTTTCGTATATAATTTAAGTATATTATTTAATTAGGTGGTGTTATCATGTTTAATTTATTTAAAAAGAAGAAAGTAAGTGGACCAGTGAAAGATGAAGTATATTATAGAAGTTATGACGCTTACGAAGGGGAAGAGGATATTTACTTTGAAAAAAGAAATAATCAAAAGGCAAGAGTGTTTCTAGTTATGGGACCAACTTGTAGTGGTAAAACTAAAGTGAGTGTTGAAATAGCTAAGAAGTTTGATGCTGAAATAATAAATGCAGATAAAGAACAGATGTATAAGCATCTTAATATTGGAACTGCTAAGGTAACTAAAGAAGAAATGAAAGGTATAAAACATCATTTAATAGATTTTCTTGATTTAAGAAGTAATTATACAGTAAGAGATTATCAAAGAGATGGTAGAAAGATATTAGATGAGTTATTAGACCAAGGAAAGAATGTTGTTGTAGTAGGTGGTTCAGGCTTATATATAAAAGCACTTTTATTTGACTATAGATTTCCTGAAGAAGATCCAGAGTTTTATCCTGAATGTGAAAATTTTGGTAATGGATATTTAAAAATGAAAGCAACACAATTTGAGCCTTTTACTGAAGTGCACGTTAATAATAGACGTAGACTTGAAAGAATATTTACTCGTGTATTTGCGTCTAAAGAACGAATTTATAATAACTGTGGTAAAAATCTTCCTTTATATGATATTGACTATGTAGAGTTATGTCCAGAAAGAGAAGAGTTATATGATAGAATTAATAAAAGAGTAGATAAGATGTTTAAAGATGGTCTTATTGAAGAAGTAAAAAAATATAAAAGATATCCAAAACTTAAAACAATAATTGGGTATAAAGAAACACTACAGTATTTAAAAAATGAAATAACTTTAGAAGAATGTAAAACACTAATAAAAAGAAATACTAGACATTATGCAAAAAGACAAATGACATGGTTTAGAACACAATTTATGGAAAGTGCGTCATTTAGTGTTGATTACAAACATTTTAATTATACAATAGAAAGGATCCTAAGATGTTTAGGACCCCTCAATGAAAAATGAGTTATCAAAGTTATGCTCTTTAGCATCTAAGCTAAGGAGTTTTTCTTTTGTTATTAAAAAGTAATTGTCTCTATATCTATTATTTTCTATGTCATCCCAAGTAAGGTCAAGATGTAACCAAGTATTATCTAAATAAACTAAATTCCATACATGATTAGTGCTACTTATCTTTAAGTTAGGAATATTAAACTTATCAAGAAATAATGCCATCGCATCAGAGTAACCACTGCAAACTGCATGACCTAGTACTAGTGAACCATAAGCACTTGTGGTATCTAAATTATCACTTTCACTATCATATACAGTATTACTTAATATATAATTATGTACTTTTTCTATTTTTTCTCTATCGGTTAAACTTTCAAGATTTAATTCAGTAATAACTTTATTTACTTTATTATCTAAAACTTTGATTTTCTCCTCATCATATTTAGGTGTGACGTTTACTTTAATCTCTCTTGTACTTGAAATAGTAGTCTTAATATTTTCAAAACTATTAAATGGGTTTACATAATTATTAATATTACTCATAAGTGTATTATCATTACCAACAGTTTCAACGTCCTCCATACACGTTTTGTATTCTCTAGGACAATAGAAAGTAAATTCTTTCCAGCCATTATTTAACACATTAAAATATATATTAATAATATCGTCTTTAGTATAAGGAATGTAATTGATATCAAGTTTAAAATTAGCATAACTATAGTTTCTTTTAAAGTTATTCGCGTCTTTTATAGTAACTTGTTCATTACTAACAAGTAAATTAGTAATATACGTGCTTATAGTATCTATATTCTTATAAAATAGTAGTATTACTAAAATTAATAAAATTGTATATATTATATCTCTTATCTTTTTCATAATTAAATTATATATTAAATTTACAAGTATAGCAAGTATAAAAATAAAAAGTGTAAAACTTCTATGATTAATAACGTAAATGTTTTTGTTGATTTATAGGCTGTTTATGTTATAATTATATTACAAAGAAATAATAAACTTAAACATTTAAATAATAATGGGATTAATGCAATCTTTAACTAATCAATAGAATATTTAAAACAAAATATACATTAGAAAGGAGAAATAGATATGAAAAAACAATATCTTATTTATTCAGATGAGTCATATAAACGAGGAAGTTATTTTAGCAATTTTTATGGTGGCGCATTAGTAGAATATGAAAAAATACAAAAAATAAATAAAGTGTTAAATGATAAAAAAGCAGAATTAAACTTTGGAGGAGAGATAAAGTGGTCAAAAGTAAGTGCAACTTATTTAGAAAAATATATTGAAATAGTTAATTTGTTTTTTAAATATGTTAAAAATGGTGATATAAAAATTAGAATTATGTTCAAGCAAAACGCTTATATATTTAAGCAATTAGATAGGGAAAAGTATCAAAATGAATTTCAATTATTATATTATCAATTCATTAAGCATGCATTTGGTTTAGACTATTGTATTGAGAGTGATAATGACGAAATAAGTTTGAAACTATACTTTGATCAACTACCAGATACTAAAGAAAAAAATAATGAATTTAAAGAGCACATATTATATTTAAATAATATATTTGATGAGCACATCACAATTAAAAAAGAGGATATAGTAGAGATAAATTCTAAAGAACATGTAATAC
>CAVITD010000081.1:0-2093 GCA_963645645.1 uncultured Eubacteriales bacterium | reverse complement strand
ATATAAAAACCATATGACTGATATTCAAAATCTAATAACTCATTTGAAGTGTATTCTTCATATTCTACTATAATAGGTTTCTCTATTAAGTTCTCATCTAAATCACTAATTAATTTTGCGTATTCTAATAAAGAAGACATATTTTGAACCATAGTTTTTTTGTTTAAATTAAATGTGTCTAAAGCACCACTTAATATGAGAGTTTCTATAGTTTTAGTATTTACTTTACTCTTGTACACTCTTTTCATAAAGTCATAGTAGTCTAGAAAAAGACCGTTCTTTCTAATTTCAAGAATAGCATTTACTGTTTCTCTTCCTAGGTTTTTAATATTTCCTAAAGGCATATAAATTGTTTTATCTTTTGATAAATAAACATCTGTAGAGATATTGATATCACATTTTTTGAATATTAAATCAAATCTTTTAGCTTCAGTAATATATTCTTTTGTTTTAGTGTCGTTTCCTACCACCATGTCAAGTAATGTTGTCATAAAGTATTCAGGAAAATGCGCTTTTAAAAAGGCCATTTGAAATGATATCATAGAGTAAGCAACTGAGTGACTTTTGTTAAAACCATAGTTTGCAAACTTTAAAACTAAGCTGTATATCTTTTCTGCCTCTTCTTTTTTGTATCCATTTTTTAATGCACGATTAATAAATTCTTCTTGATAGCTTAAGATAATACTTTCTTTTTTCTTACTCATAGCACGTCTAATGTTGTCTGCTTCGCTATATGAAAATGAGGCTATTACTTTTAGAATTTCCATTATCTGTTCTTGATATATTATTATTCCATTTGTACTTTTTAAAATACTTTCTAATGCTGGGACTATGTAAGACGATTTCTTTTTGCCTTCTTTAACCTTGATAAACTCAGGTATCATGTCTCTTGGACCTGGCCTATATAATGCAATAGCGCTTACTAAGTCGTCAAATGAAGAGACTTTCAAACTTTTTAAGAACGACATCATTCCTGAACTTTCAAACTGAAATATTCCAATTGTATTAACGTCATAGAATACTTTTATTGCCTTTTTATCGTCTAGCGGAATTTTGTTTACATCAATGTAAATGTTCTTTTCTTTAGCAATTTTCTTTACTACTCGGTCAATTATTGTGAGGTTTTTAAGGGCTAGTAAGTCAATTTTAAGTAGACCAATATCTTCTAGGTATTCTTTAGTATAAGCGGTTAATACATCACTTTCATTTACGTAGATGGGGACTTTATTCATGAGTGGTTCGCTACTTATTACAACGCCCGCAGCATGGACACTGGTGTGTCTTTTTAAACCTTCTAATTTTTGGCATATTTTTATTAAGTTAGTGTATTCGTAGTCTTTTTGGTAAACATTCATAAAAAGTGTGTTCTTTTTTAGGTCTTCAAAAGTTGGTTCCATACCTATTGTTTTGGTTAGGTAGTCTATCTTTTTTATATTGATATTTAATACTCTACCGACGTCTCTTATTACTTGTTTAGGTAAAAGTGTACCAAATGTTATGATGTTAGCGACTTGTTCTTTTCCATATTTGTTTTTTATATACTCTACTACTTCGTCTCTTCTAAGATACTCTATATCGGTATCTATATCAGGCATTGTAACTCTGTCTTTGTTTAGAAATCTCTCAAAGATTAAATCATATTTTAATGGGTCTATTTCTGTAATACCAAGTGTGTAACTAACTAAACTTCCTGCAGCTGATCCACGGCCTGGGCCTACTACTATACCATTTTTCTTAGCGTATAATATGAAATCGTAAACTATTAAAAAGTAGTCTGTGTATCCCATAGAATTAATTACATCAAGTTCCATGTTAAGTCTTTCTTTATAATTATTAGGTACTACGTTATTTAGTCTTTTATTTAAGCCTTTATTACATAGTGTGGTTAGTAATTCTACACTGTTATCTGTATATTTTGGTAGTTCAAAAGTATATTTTGGGAGTTCTATATTTATTAGTGAAGCAAAGTTTTCAGTGGTTAACACGTCACTTTCGTTAATATTGTGTTCCATATGATTATCATATTTGTAGTTATCCCTATCAGCAATAGTTTTTCCATCTTTTATCATTTCTAAATACATTAGGTAGTCTTT
>CAVITD010000080.1:0-3810 GCA_963645645.1 uncultured Eubacteriales bacterium | reverse complement strand
GACATAATCGGTGTCCTTATCAGAGGGATTATCTTTTTCCTATTTAAAAATAGGAAAAAAAGACACCTATCTTTAGTAATAAAGATAGATGTTCGCCAGTAAAAGGCTTACATTCAATCAATGAACGTTCCTTTCATTTAATAGTATATTATATTTTTCTATTTTATGCACGTGATTTTACGAAAAAAGTATTTTACATAACTTAGAAGTTGTGCTATAATTTAGTTGTTAGCTGATTATGAAAGCATTAGTAGTTATTTATTAACTAAATAGAGAGTTTACGTGTGGTGGAAGTAGACAGTTGATACATGACGAAATCAAACTTATCTAGGCTAAAACGGCAACGCGTTATAGTATAAAGGGTATAGAATAATTCTATAAATTAAGGTGGCACCGCTTATAAGTAGTCCTTAAGTTATAGGATTTTTTTGTTTAAAAGGAGGAATATGAGAGAAGAAACAGTAGAAAAAGGAAGTATATGGAGACATTTTAAAGGGAACATTATTGAAGTAATATGCGTATGTAAGCACACTGAAGATGTAAGTAATAGAGTAGATAATATTACAAAACAAAAATATAGATTTGAAAGGATACTAAAAAAATGATAGATATTAAATTAATAAGAGAAAATAAAGAATTAGTAAAAGAAAATATTAGAAAGAAATTTAAAGAAGAAAAGTTACCAATTGTAGATGAAGTATATGACTTGGATGTACAATTTAGACAAGCTAAAAAAGAAGCTGACGAATTAAGAAGTGAAAAAAATAAATTAAGTGACGAAATTGGTTCATTAATGCGTGAAGGTAAAAGAGAAGAAGCTTTACTTATTAAAGATAAAGTAAGCACTATGGCTGAAAAAATTAAAGAGTTAGAAAGTATAGAAGAAAGTGTAGAACCAAAAATAAGAGAACTTATGTATAAAATTCCTAACATCATAGATAAAAGTGTACCAATTGGAAAAGATGATACAGAAAATGTAGAAATTGAACGCTTTGGAGAACCTGTTGTACCTTCTTATGAAATTCCATATCATGCAGATATACTAGAAAACTTAAGTGGACTTGATAAAGAAAGTGCAGGACGTACTAGTGGAAACGGTTTTTACTATTTAATGGGCGACATTGCAAGACTTCATGAAGCAGTACTTGCGTATGCTAGAGACTTTATGATTAACAAAGGATTTACTTACTGTATACCACCATTTATGATAAGAAGTGACGTAGTAAACGGAGTTATGTCTTTTGAAGAAATGGACGCGATGATGTACAAAATAGAGAATGAAGACTTATACTTAATTGGTACAAGTGAACACTCAATGATAGGTAAATTTAAAGGACAAATCATTGAAGAAAATAAGCTACCTATATCTTTAACAAGCTATAGTCCATGCTTTAGAAAAGAAGTAGGTGCGCATGGAATTGAAGAAAGAGGAATTTATAGAGTACATCAATTTGAAAAACAAGAAATGATAGTGCTTTGTTCTAAAGAAGAAGGAATGGACTGGTATAATAAAATGTGGAGTTATACTGTAGAATTCTTTAGAAGTATGAATGTTCCTGTTAGAACCCTAGAGTGCTGTAGTGGAGACTTAGCTGACTTAAAAGAAAAAAGTTGTGACGTTGAAGCATGGAGCCCTAGACAAAAGAAATACTATGAAGTAGGAAGTTGTAGTATTTTAGGAGATGCTCAAGCAAGACGTCTAGGTATCAGAAGTAAAGGCGAAAATGGTACTAAATTTGTAACAACACTTAATAACACAGTAATTGCATCCCCTAGAGGATTGATCGCAGTTATAGAAAACAATTATAATGAAGACGGAAGTATAACTGTGCCTGAAGTTTTAAAAGCGTACATGGGTGGAACAGAAATAATTACTAAAAAATAACTATTTAATGGGGGATTTATGAAAGAAAAAGATTTAATTTGTAGTGAATGCGGATTTGTTTATCCAATAAAAAGTAATAGAAAATTTGTAAAAATAAAGGGATTTAAATATGTTTATTGTTTTAAATGCGGAAGTTTTACTAAACATCAAACTATAGACAGTGTAGATTTATACAAAAAAGAACTAGAAACAAAAGACACTTTAGAAATGTCTGGAAAAGATAGAATTTGTAAAAGACTATTAAAAATTAAATAATAAAAAATGAATAAGCCACATACTATTAAGTAGGTGGTTTATTTTGAAAAAATATCTTGAATATGTAGGACTAATATTAATAACTGTTTTTGGTTTTTATTACACAGACAAAGTAACAACATTAATGAATAGTAAAGATCCATTAATGATAGAAATAAAAGAATACAAAGATAAAATAAGTACTGAATGTAAAGAAGGATACCTTACAGAAGATGGTTTAGTAATGGGTACAAGTGGTTATGTAGTAGATGTAGAAGAGTCTTATTCAAAAATGCAAGGACTTGAGTTTAATAAAGATTTAGTAGTATTTAAAGAAGTTAAGTGTAAAGTAAATGCTGAAAATATTAAAGATACTCATATAATCAAGGGAAATGAAAGTAAAAACATGATAAGCATATTTATTAAAGTTAACGATTTATCTCATATTGAAGAAATAACTAATAAATTTAATGATAACAACATAAAAATAAACATAATCACAAGCGGAGTTACACTAGAAAAGAATATAGATTTATTTAAAAACATATATATGAAAGGCAATAAAATAGTTTATAATGGTATGGGTCAGTCTGATTTAGAAAAATTTACTAATGTAATGTCTAGCTTTAATTCAAACGAAAAAACCTACTGTATGGTATTAACTTCAAATGAAGACTTAGAGTATTGCAAAAATAAGAAAATAAACACTCTAAAAGCAAAATATATTTTTACAAAAGAAGTATACCATAATACTTTAATAAATTTAGATAAAGGAAATTTCTATGTATACACAGAGAATGCACTTATTAATGAAGAAATAAATCCACTTATAAAATATATACAAGCTAAAAATATTAGTATAGTTGATATTGAGGAACTTTTAAAATAGTTCTTCTTTTTTTAAACAAAAAATGATATAATGTACTTAAAGAAAAATTACCTAAGAAAGGAGTTTAGTTATGTATAAAATAATTATTGAAATTAACGAAAGTGTATCAAGTGAAACTTTAAAGTATTTAAATATAATGATAGAAAATGCATTTGATAATCGTGTTGGAAAGGTTAAAAATAGTAGTGAAAGCTCATATTATTTAGTTTATGAAGGAGACGAAAGCAAATATCCTTGTTTAGAAATTGGTATGCTTATTTTAAGAAGACAACCTGAATTTTTAACAAATGTTAAGACTTTTGACTGGATAGACGAAGAAGACCCAAGCGAATGCTGTGATTTACTTGAGTTATTCACTAGAAGAAAATTAAATGGTGTTTAATGAATTATGGTAGAAAACAAATTTCTTTTGACCTTGATACAAACGCATTAAAGTTATATTACCCATCGTCTAGTTATAATAATGCTTATGAAGTAATAAAAAGACATATGTTAAAAAATGGTTTTTATTGGCTTCAAGGCTCAGTTTATATTTCTAAAAAACCAATACTATCTTCGGAAGTAACAGCTATACTAGATGAACTTAGCGTTAAAAATAGTTGGTTAAATAAGTGTATGGGGGACTGTAGAGAAACAAATATAGGCAAAGAACACAATAAAAATTACGTTTTTAGCAATAAATGAGTACCAACTAAAGAATAATTAACTATTTTTTGTATTTAAAAAAATACATTTTTTTATAAAAGTGTTGACATTTTGTACTTAATATGGTATAATTTATACATCAATGGGGGATAAGGTT
>CAVITD010000079.1:0-5714 GCA_963645645.1 uncultured Eubacteriales bacterium | reverse complement strand
ATAGTAAGGTAAGTCAATACTAAAAACAAATAAATTTTCGCTACAATTTTCAAAATCTGCAATAAATGTGGATAACTTAAAACTTATTAACAAAAATTCCTAAAATCAGTAGAAAAAAATAAGTTTTTGATGTAAAATCATATTAGGAGGTTTGATTATGGGAAAGATAATTGTTATTGAAGGAACAGACTGTTCAGGAAAAGAAACACAGTCAAAATTATTAAAAAGTTACTTAGAACAAAACGGCATTAAGGTGGCAACATTCAGTTATCCACAATATAACACACCAACAGGCAAAATAATAGGTGGTCCACTTTTAGGAAAACCAAGCATATGCCCATCATGGTTTGATAACTATGTAGAAGTTGATAGCAAAGTTGCAAGTCTTTACTTTGCAGCCGATAGACGCGCGTCACTTCCAGTATTAAAAGAATTAATAAACAATAACGAAGTTATAATAATTGATAGATACATCTATTCAAACATGGGACACCAAGGTTCTAAAATTGAAGACAAAGAAGAAAGACTAAAAATGTATAAATTCTTAGAAACTTTAGAATTCGACTTACTAGAACTTCCTCGTCCAGACTTAGTAATCTTCCTTTATTTGCCATATTCTTATGGAGAAGAAATAAAGAAAAATCGCGCTGAAGCACTAGACGAAGCAGAAAAAAGTCAAACACATCAAATAAAAAGTGAAAGAACATATCTAGAACTAACCGAGCTTTATGGTTTTGAAAAAATTGACTGCTTTATAAATGGCACAGTAAAAACAAGAGAAGAAATAAATAAAGAAGTAATATCTCATGTTAAAAAACTAACTTTAAAATAACAAAAATTGGTAGATTAATAATTAACATTTTATAAATACTATAATTAGGTGAATGCAAATGAAAAAAATATTATTAACTCTATCAATTTTTTTAATGCTCTTTATTTCTCCAAAAACAAATGCAAAAGAAGACTATATTCTATATAAAGAAAGCACGTATGTTTTAAAATATAACACTTTAAACTCAAAAAACTTACCATCTTTACTAAAAGACACTAATAGCCTAGTCTTAGAAATAGACGCATACATCAAAGGAAAAACCTACACTTATAGAATACTATCAAGTGACATAAGTGTAACTACTGAAAAACTAATAAAGAAAATAACTAAAGACATAGCAGACAAAGAAACCATAACCGATATAGAAATCAATGGAGTAAAAATAACAAAACTCACACTAAAAATCACTAACGAAGACTATAACACGCTAAAAGAAAGAAGTAAAATATATGAGTGATTTAAAAAAATACAATATATTCATATTCATAACAAGCTTTGCTAAATTACTAGTTGAAATCTTTATTCCGCTTATACTTTATAATATGTCTTTCACTATAAAAGAAATAATTCTATTTTTAATATTAAAATATTCTTTTTGCCTACTCTTCATTCCAGTGGGTTACTTTCTTGGAAAAAAATATTCAGTCTCAACACTAATGATACTAAGTTCCATAATTTTTAGTATAACCTATATATATTTATCACAAATAAACAGAAACTTAACATCTCTTATAATACTAAGCTTGCTTTATTCAAGTTACTTAATGTTCTATTGGCTTGGAAGACATACATACGGCTTAACTATAATTGAAGACAAAAAAACAACAGACAACGTAAGCTTATACAATATATTCACTATTTTAGGCGGGTTATTTTCTCCGTTCATCGGCTCATACATAATTGAAAAAACAAGCACACTCACTCTTTGTTTAATCGTACTAGTACTCATGATAATCAGTATAATTCCACTTACCAAAATTAAAAAAATCAAACTAAACCCTAACACTCAAATAAAACACATTATAGAGTCTTTCCCAAAAACAAACTACATATTTAACACACTTGATGAGCTAAGATACATCTTATATACGGTCCTTCCTTTATGGATATACATTAACATAAAAAGTGAGTATTTATATATAGGAATTCTAAACATCATAACTGGTCTAGGTAGCATTATCTACATATACTTGTTATCTAAAAAGATGGACAAAAACAAAAAAGACTATTTAAGTTTATCACTTCTTATAATGGGTATAATCTACTTTCTAAAAATAACCATCACTTCTAATGTGGCATATTTAGTAATAACACTATTTGAAGGGGTAGCAAAGTCTAGTTTAGACACTATCACTTTAAGAAACACATACGTATACCAAAAAAACTATGATGTAACTTCATATGTAATATTTACTGAAATGATAAACAACATCGGTAGAACACTATTTTTAATAATTTTCTATATATTTAATGTACCTT
This sequence comes from uncultured Eubacteriales bacterium, assembly GCA_963645645.1. GTDB lineage: Bacteria > Bacillota_I > Bacilli_A > RF39 > UBA660 > CAG-628. The sequence goes on along the minus strand of CAVITD010000079.1, from coordinate 3,403 downwards.
TAAAAACAATGTTACTAATATGTATTCTAGGAATACTCTTAAACGTATTTGTAAAATATGATGATGGAAAATATGGTTACTCACTTGTTAAATAATGAAAATTATGATATTATATTAATATAATAAAGAGGGATAAAGATGGGTAGTTTAAAAGATTATTTTAAAATTGATACAACACTAGGTTTTGCTAGACCAGACTGCGTTTTTAAAGGAGAAAAATACAGAATTACTATACTTTCTGATGTTTTACTGCGCCTAGAATACAACGAAAACGGAATATTCAACGATTATCCAACACTATTTGCTATAAATAGAAAATTTGCTAAAATGCCCAATTTCACTAAAAAAGAAGATGAAAAATTCTTAAATATTACAAACGACTACTTTATCTTAGAATACAATAAAGAAAAACCTTTTGCAGCATCCAAACTAATTCCAGACTCAAACCTTAGAGTAAGCATTCAAGGAACAGATAGAATTTGGTATGTAAACCATCCTGAAGTAAAAAACATGAAAGGCGCAACATATAGCTTTGACACAAAAAACTTCACTTTAGAAAGAGGACTATATAGTTTAGACGGGGTGGCAAGCTTTAATGATACAACACGCCCAGTATTCGTAAGTGATGGTACAGTAAAAAAGAACCCAAGTGATGGAATGGATATCTATTTATTTGTGTATAAAGATAACTTCCAAGAGGCACTAAATAGTTATTACGAACTAACAGGAAAGCCAAGCTTAATTCCAAGATATGCTCTAGGTGTATGGTGGAACAAAAACGAAGACTATACATCAGAGGACATCACTTCATTAATAAATAATTTTAAAAAATCAGGCGTTCCAATGAGTACACTTTTACTAGGTAACAAATGGAATAAAACAGAAGAGAAAGTATCTCCTACATTTAACTATAACGATAAGAAATTCCCTAACTTTATAGAAACGGCAAATAATATACACAGAAATGGCATATATTTTGGTTTAACAGTAAATCCACAAAATGGAATAACACCACTTGACCCAGGATACCAAAATTTAAAAACAATGCTAAACGAAACAAAAGAAATAATTCCAATAAATGTTTATAACACAGCTATACTAGATTTCTTATATACTTACTTAGTTGAATATCTAAACCAGAGAGGTGTAGACTTTATAAACTTTGACATAAAAGCAGAAGATAAAATTGCTCAGTTTATGCTAATGCACTACACATACATGAACTTCAAAAAAGATGCATCACGCCGCGGACTTATTATGAGTAGAAACCCAGGAATAGCATCACACAGATACCCAATTATGTATTCAGGAGTTACCGAAGTATCATGGAAAACATTAAAATACTTACCATTTTATAACATTAGTTCTTCAAACATAGGACTTACTTGGTGGTCGCACGATATAGGTGGATACGAAAACGGAACAGAAGATGCTGAGTTATACACAAGATATGTTCAACTAGGTGTCTATAGTCCAATATTTAGGTTCTCTTCAAAAGAAGGAAGATACTATAAACGTGAACCATGGAAGTGGGATGTTAAAACTGAAGGTATCGTAAAAGACTACACTAGAGTAAGACATAGACTAATTCCTTATATATATAGCGAGGCATATAAGTACTCAAAAGATGGAATAAACTTAATCAAGCCACTATATTATGACTACAAAGAAACAATAGACGAGCCACTTTATAAAAACGAATACCATTTTGGTAGTGAACTATTTGTGTGTCCTATAACTGAACCAAAAGACAAAGTCATGAATAGAGTTCTTCATAGAATTTACCTTCCTGAAGGAACATGGTACGACTTCAAAACTGGTAAAAAATTCCCTGGTGGAAAAAGATACGTTACATTCTATAAAGACGAAGACTACCCAGTTTATGCCAAAAGCGGGTCTATCATACCTTTAGCTATCATTGACGAAAACAACATCAATAGTGTATTACCACCTAAAAAAATGGAAATTCAAGTATTCCCTGGTGTAAGCAACAACATTAATTTATACGAAGACGATGGAATAAGCAGTTTATACAAAGAAGGATACTATATTCTTACCAACATAGACTATAACTATAGAAAAAATAACTATACATTAATACTAAGACCAATTGAAGGTAAAACAGGCATAGTACCAGACAAACGTGACTACAAAATTAAATTTAGAAACACAAAAAGACCAGAATACGTAAAAGTAAACGTTGGAAGATTTGAAGTAGAATTCACTACTAGATGTGACGAAAGTGACTTCATTATAGAAATACCTGACGTACCAACAAACCAACAACTAACAGTAAACTGTGGTGGAGAGGCAATAGAAATAGACGCTGTTAGAATTATAAATGAAGACATAGACGAAATAATAAATGACTTACAAATAGAAACAAACTTAAAAGAACAAGTAGCAAGCATTTTATTTAGTGATTTATCTATAAGAAAGAAAAGAATAGAGATAAGAAAAATGAAAAGAAAAGGCTTAAATAAACTTTTTATAAAAATGTTTATAAAACTACTTGAATATATTAGTGAGATATGATATACTTATATCGGGTTATCGATTAATTTATATTTATTGATACCCACCTAATATATTTTTATACGACATCCTTAACCCAGGATGTCACTTTTTTTATGATGAAACTACTTGAAATTAAATAAATATACTGCTATAATACTAATATAAGTTTTGTTGACAAAAGAGTAGTAATTAACATTTCTTTTATAGAGAGTTAGTGGTTGGTGCAAACTAACAAAGAAAGTTAATGAACTTGCTTTTAGAAAAACTTCGCTAGTAAGCGTTATAACTATAAAGATGCATAATACTTTATGAATTAAGGTGGTACCGCTGTTGTTGTTGTTAACAGTCCTTAAGTCATAAAGTTTATTTTTTTGAAAGGAGTATTATGAAAGAAAAAATAATAATTAACACAATATACTTTTTAGCATCATACCTAATTATATTTTTAGTCTATGTTTTCATTATCAATAGAAAAAAGAAAACATATGCTGATGCTAAAAAAAATGACAGATGTAACATACCTCACTACAAAGTTTAAACTAGATAAAAGAAAAACAGACTATAATACCCTGAAGTGGTACATAAATTTTATAAACCCACTCATAATATCAACAACATTTGTAGTAGTGTCAAATATTAAATCATTCACTATGAGCTTGCTTGTAGGTTTTGTAGTAATGTTAGTATTAATTTATTCATTATATGAAATAATAGGAAGAATATTAAAAAAGAAGGAGTTTGATAAAAATGGATAACCAAATGTCTCAAGATATAAAACATAAAAAATTAATTGAAACTCATACCAATAATATTAAAATTTCAGACATGAACCTAAAAGATAAATTTACCCATTTTGAACTCTCACGATTACAAGAGAGCAAAACAC
>CAVITD010000078.1:0-2079 GCA_963645645.1 uncultured Eubacteriales bacterium | reverse complement strand
AGTTAATGGATTGATTCCTTCTCTAGCAGCTCTTTTCTTAGCACTGAATGTACCAAAACCTACTAAAGCAACTTTTCCTTCCTTTTTAAGACCTGTTTGAATTCCTTCTAAAGTAGCTTCTAATGCACGATTTGCATCAGCCTTTGTTAAACCAGCTTTAGCTGCGATGAATTCTACTAATTCATTTTTAGTCATCTCTATTACCTCCATAAAAATATTTCTTTAAGCATAATTATGCTTACATCTTCATTTTACTATAAAAATCTCAATTTGCAAATGTTTTTTTATAAATTTTTAAAAAAACTTTACATTTGGTATTTTCTTTTGTACAAATTTACTAATTATTTTAATTTCTTGTTAATTTCAATAGTATTTCTACAAATTGTAAGTAGTACTAAAGATAGTTCATAGATTACTCTTAAAATTATGTTTCCAAATACTAAAGTTATAAAACTAGTACTAATTAATTCAAATGAAACTAATGTAATGTATATTGCTAAACTAGTATACCTCCTATTATAGCTAATAATAAAACAATAGCCATCCAAGTAAAACTACTTTCTGTTTGTCCGAAACCACCATCCATAACAACATACATATTAAATGAATATCCCATAAAATCACACTATCTGTTATAATATAAAAAAATTGCTATAAAACAATAGCAATTAAGTTGTTACTTCCTTTATTTACAATTTTTGTTATAGTTGAACCTAGTTTGTATCTAACACTTTCTGGTACCATGTTTAGTTTAGCTTGAATTCCTTCTTGTACAATTATTTCTAGGCTTCTACCGAATATCTCACTTTTCCAAATACCTTCGTTATTTTTGTCTTTCATTAAGTTATCAATTAACTCTTTACTTTGCATTTCTGTTCCGATAATTGGTTCAAAAGTACTTTCAACATCAACTTTTATCATATGAATTGAACTACCCAAGGCTTTTAGTTTAACCCCGTACCTTCCAGCTTGTTTGATTATCTCAGGTGTTTCTAATTTCATGTCTTCTAGTTTAGGAAAAACTATACCATATCCAGTTGAATACACTTGTTTAAGCGCACTTTTAATGCTTTCATATTCAGTTTTACCTTCTTTATATTCAGTAAATATTCTAAGTAAATCGCTTTTTCCTTTAACACTATGACCGATGGTGTCTTTTAATACTTCTTCAAATAACACCTCAGGTGCCTCCAAGTTTATTGTTACTTCTCCAGTATTAGTGTTTAGGTTTGAAATATAAGCATTACTAATTATATCTTTTTCTTCAAAGTTTAGGTTAATATTCTCAATATCTCTTAGTTTATCAACGCTTACTACACTTTCTTGTATTGCATTCATAAATGTTTTTTTAATTTTGTTTTCTTTACTTAAAACGCTTACCCAGTCAGGAATATTTACTTCTATGTCTTCTACTGGAAACTCGTAAAGTGCTTCTTTTAGAATACCAATTATATCTTTTTCTGTCATATCAACTACGCTTACAGGGATCACTGGTACGTTATATTTTTCTTTTAATTCGTTACTAAGCATTCTAGTTTCTGGATCATTTGGATGAATTGAATTCATTATGATTATGAATGGCTTGTTGATATTCTTTAATTCGTTTACTACTTTCTCTTCAGCATTAACATAGTTACTTCTTCCCATATCTAGGATACTTCCGTCAGTTGTTACAACAATACCAATAGTGCTGTGGTCTTTTATTACTTTTTCTGTTCCAATAGTGGCAGCTTCTACAAATGGCAAATCTTCTGTAAACCATGGGGTTTTAATCATTCTTTCATGTCCATCTGGGTCAGTATATCCAATACTTTCTGGTGTTACAAAACCAACACAGTCAATTAATTTAAAGTTAGTAGTCATTTCTTCAATTTTAATATTAGCCCCGCTTGATGGGACAAACTTAGGCTCAACTGTCATGATTTGCTTTCCACCAGATGTTTGAGGTATTTCATCTAAACACCTTTTCTTCTCACTTTCGTCTACCACGTTAGGTATTACAAGAGTTTCAATTACTTTCTTAATAAAAGTACTCTTACCAGTTCTAACTGCTCCTACTACACCAAGGTATATTTCTCC
>CAVITD010000077.1:0-6639 GCA_963645645.1 uncultured Eubacteriales bacterium | reverse complement strand
GTTTAAATTAACAAGTGATGAGTTTGTTAAAGGTAAAGTTGAGAAAGTATCAAGTGGTAATGGGTATTTACTTCAAAGTGATGGGGATATTTATATTGATAAAAATAACATGAATACTGCTTTAGATGGAGATTTGTGTTTATGTGAAGTATTTAAGAGATTTGGTAAGGTTGAAGCTAAAGTTAAGAGAGTGCTTGATAGAAATTTGCCTTTAGGAGAAATTGTAGAAGATAGTGGTGTTATATATGTTAAACCTTTAAAAGAGTATCCTTATAGTTTAGAACTTCATTATAATAAAGATATTAGTTTAGTTGATGGAGAAATTGTTAAGTTAAAGTGTGTAGAAGAAAATGGAAAAGCTTTAAAAGTTAAAGTAATAGAGAAAATAGGCCATAAGAATAGTCCTGATATAGATACACTTAAAGTAATGGCTGAGTTAGGTGTTCCTGCTGGTTTTAGTGAAGAAACTATGAGTGAAGTTAAAAATCTTCCTACTGAAGTATTAGAAAGTGATTATAAAGGAAGAACTGATATAAGTAGTGAAATGATTTTTACAATAGATGGAAAAGACACTAAAGACATTGATGATGCGGTTGGACTTAAGGTGTTTGATAATGGACACTATTTATTAAATGTAAGTATAGCTGATGTTACAAATTATGTTAAATGGAATAGTAGTATATTTAGTGATGCTTATAATAAAGGTAACTCTACATATATGGCTGATAGAGTAGAACCTATGTTACCAGTAGAACTATCTAATGGAATATGTAGTTTAAACCCTAATGTTTTAAGGTGTGCTGTTACTACTGAAATAGAGTTTGATAATAATGGTAATGTTGTTAATAAGAGAATGTATCCTAGTATTATTAGGTCTAAAAAGAAAATGAATTATGACGATGTTAACACTATTTTAAAGGGTGGACACGTAAGTGGGTATGAAGAGTTTGAAAGTACTTTACTTAATATGCTTGAGTTATCTAAGAAGTTAAAGAAAAAGAAACTAGAGCGTGGAGAGATAGAGTTTTCTAGTAGTGAGATTAAACTTATAGTAGACGAGAACGGTAAAGTTATAGACATTAAAAAGAGAATACAAGACGATGGGGAAAACTTGATAGAAGAGTTTATGATAGCTAGTAATGAAGCAAGTATTGACTTACTTACTAGAGAATGCCCTTATGGAATATATAGGGTGCACGCTAAACCTACTCCTAAGAAGATAGAAGATTTTGTTAGATTTATGAGTAATTTAGGTTATACTACAAAGGGAAAGTTTAATTATAGTGATATAAGTAATAAGAATATTCAAGATATAATGAGTGCTATTAAAGGTACAAAAGATGAAGAAATTCTTTCTAGTAAGTTACTTAGAAGTATGCAAAAAGCAATTTATAGTACAGATAATATTGGACATTTTGGTCTTGGTAGTAAAAAGTATACTCATGAAACTAGCCCAATTAGAAGATTTAGTGATTTACTTCTTCATTATATGCTTAAGATAGTTTTGTTTAAATGGAATATGGGTGTTTCTATAAACGAAATAGGACGTGGACTAGTAGAAGCGTGCGACCATATAAGTATGACTGAAAGAAGAAGTGATGAGTGTGAGTATGCAGTAGAAGACATGAAGATAGCTGAGTATATGGAAGGTCATATCGGAGAAGAATATGACGCGGTAGTGGATACTTTACTTAAAAACGGTTTCTTTGTAGAGACTAGTAATTATGTTGAAGGTTTTGTTAGCTTAGATACAATAAACGACTACTATACAATAAATGATGATATGACTTATTACTATGATAGAAAGAAGAGAATAGCTTTAAGGCTTGGAGATAAAGTTAGAGTTAAGTGTATAGCTGCTAATAAAGAGACTAGACATATTGATTTTATCTTAGTTGATAAGAACAAAGAAGAGTAAATGAGGTTTATTATTTAATGTTATTATATAAATGTGATATCTAAAAAATTTTATAAACTTTAGCTCATTCAGAACCAACTTCAATGGAGTTGGTTTTTAGTTTCAATTATAATATGTTTAATATTTTAATTAATAATTTTCAAATATTTACCCCGACGTTTACCCCGACATCATGTTGATTTTGTCTTCTTATCATGTTATAATTTTATTACTAAGTGAGGTTGAAAATATGGAGATATTAAATAGAAAAGCTAGATTTAATTATTTTATAATAGACGAAATAGAAGCTGGTATTGAACTAAAAGGTACTGAAATAAAGAGTATTAGAAATGGTAAAGCTAGTATAGAAGACGCTTACGCTAGAATAAAAAATAGAGAAGTATTTCTTACTAATATGTTTATAGCTAAATATGAAGAGGGTAATAGATTTAATCATGACGAAAGAAGAGAAAGAAAGTTATTACTTCATAAGAGTGAGATTATTAAGTTAAGTAAGAAACTTGAATTGGACAACTATACATTAGTTCCATTAAAACTATATTTTAAAAAGAACCATGTTAAAATATTATTAGGACTTTGTAAAGGTAAAAAGCTTTATGATAAAAGAGAAACTATTAAGAAAAGAGATTTAGAAAGAGAAAATAGGTATTAGTTTTCTTTTTTAATTGAATGCACAAAAAAAAGAGTAATTACTTACTCAATTGATTAAATTTTTTAGTTAAGTTACTTTTATATCTAGCAGCAGTATTTTTCTTAATAACACCTTTACTACAAGCCTTGTCAATAGCTTTAATAGCAACATTTAACTTAGAAGTAACAGTTTCTTTATCTTCATTTAAAGATTTTTCAAACTTTTTAATAGCTGTTTTCATTGCTTGTTTAACATCGTTATTTAATACAGTTGCTTTTCTATTTGTAATAATTCTTTTCTTTTGACTTTTGATGTTAGCCATAAATTGCACCTCCATTTCGTGAATACATTTAAATTTTACCAAAAATATGTATAAAATGCAAGTAAATACTTCATTTTAATATTAGGTGATGTAAAATGTTTAAAGATAATGTCTTTATAGACGCGAGTAATTTGTTAATTAATTCAAGTAGTATTAAGAAAGATGAAAGTGTTACGGATTATATTAAGATTAATGATATTGAGTTAAATTCTAAAGATGCGAAAGTGATTAGTAGGAATAAAGGAAAATATATTACTATAACTTTTGATAAAGAAAATATTGGTAATGAGCTTGAAATTCTTTTAGAGTTAATAGTAAGTTCTATAAAAGATGTATTAAAGTATTTGAAAGTAAGTGAGAGGTCTAGGGTTCTTTTTGTAGGATTAGGAAATAAAGATTTTGCATTCGATGCGTTTGGTTATAAGATTATAGAAAAGCTTAATATAAATAATAATACTTTTAAAATGTACAAAGATGTAATGGGAAAAACTAATATTAAGAGTATTTCTTTTATAAGAAATTTAGCTAATTTAATTGATAGTGATTTAGTAATCGTGTTTGATAGTTTAAAAGCAAATGACGTTAGTAGACTAGGGAATACCATTCAAATAGCTACAACTGGGTTGTGTCCAGGGAGTGCTTATACTAATACTGGGGTAGTGATAGATAAAAGTACTATTAAAAGACCTGTTATAAATATTGGTATACCTACAATTATTAATTTAAAGAGCATAGAAAAAGATATGCCCAATTTAATTGTGAGTATAAATAGTGTAGACGAGTTAGTGGAGGATACTTCAACAATTATATCTATCGCGTTAAATAGACTGTTTTAAGTATTAAAACGACAAAATATTCATATCATTTGTAATAGAATAATTACAGGTGATATTATGTTTAGAAATAGAAAGACTATATTTTATTTAATTATTTTTGTTATTCCTTTTGTTTTAACGTTTGTGTTTATTACTAAAGATAAAAGTGCTTTTGTAAGTGAACTTATTTCTACTATAACTAGAAAAGGGAGTTTAGTTGATTTAAGCAAGCTTGTTAGTCCTAAGGAAATAATATATAGTTCGTTAAATAAGAATGTTGAAAAAGCAAGTTTGACTGCATTTAAAAGTATGTATGATGAGTTTGACTATGAAAAAAGTACAAGTGAGTATGTAGTAGACCCAACACCTGAAGAAAATAAAACTGACCCATTAGTGTATTTATATAACACACATCAAACTGAAGAATATGATAAAAATAGTTTATTTGATTATTCAGTTAAACCTAATGTTATGATAGCATCTTATATATTAAGAGAGAAACTTAATAATCTTGGAGTTAATACTATTGTTGAAACTAATAATATGAAAGATTTTTTAGTGGAGAACAACTATAAATATAATATGAGTTATCATGCAAGTGAGTATTTTGCAAGACTAAAAACAACTGAGTTTCCAACGATTAAGTATTTAATAGATATTCATAGGGATAGTATGGGGAAAAATGGTACTTTACTTGCTACAAATGATAAGTCTTATGCAAGAGTTTTGTTTGTGGTGGGACTAGAACACACGAAAAGTGAAAACAATGTAGGGTTTGCTGAAAAACTTAACTCGGTAATGGAAAATATGTATCCAGGTTTATCTAGAGGAATAAGTTATAAAACAGGAGCACCAATACATGGGGTGTATAACTCTAACTTAGAAGGAAAAAGTGTACTACTTGAAGTGGGTGGAGTAGAAAACAAAATAGAAGAAGTAAATAATACTATGGACGCTTTATCTAATGTGATACTTGAAGTTATAAGGAGTGACAAAGATGCCTAAAAAGAAAAAGAAACCTATAGTATTTATTATATTTGTTATATTTTTTGCTATATATTTAGCCTTATACTATGCCTTTTTAGGTGGATATTATGAATACAAAGCTTATGCTAAAACAAGTCTTACTGAAGAAAAAATGAAAGAATTTGAAATTGCTATTAAAGAAGGAAAAACTATTGACATAAATGACTATATAACAGAAAGCAAAGACTACACAAATAGCGTAAGCAAGTTAGGTGTTAAAGTAGGAGAGTTTTCTACTAAGTTTTTAACAAAAGGCTTAGGTGGTTTCTTTAAAGTTTTATCTAAACTAGTTACCAATTAAAAAAGTAATAAGACCAAGCGCGCTTTAATTATAATCCTATAATTAATTAGTCTTATTACTAGTATATTTTATGCAAAAGGGTACTTATTTGTTCTTTATTAGTAAAGATGCACATTTAGAATATGTTCTAGTAAGCAAACCTCTACCTAAAAGAGTACCGCCAAAATATCTTACAACTACTATTAAAGTATTGTCTAAATTATTTCTTTTTATTACTTTTAAAATAGGAAGTCCTGCAGTATTAGAAGGCTCTTTGTCTTCATTTTTTCTTTCAATTGTACCAATTTTATAGGCATAACATATATGTCTTGCTTTTTTGTGTTCACTTTTTAATTTGCTTAAGATTACACTTACTTCACTTTCATTTTCTAACTCATACATGAAACCATAAAACTTACTTTTCTTTTCAATTATTAAACTATCACTTATCTTCTTCATGAATATATTTTCTCAAATAATATAAAAATAATCAATCATTAATTTAAAATTTCATTCATATATTTACTAGGTGACATTATGAAAGTAGAAGATTTTTTAAGAATTAATAATAAAACTAGAAAAAACTTTTTAATTAGTTTGTTTAAAAGAATATTAATTACTTCTATAATTGTATTAAGTGTGCTAATTTTGTCTAAAGAAAATGCTAAGTTTAAGAGTATAGTTAGTAAATACGTGTTTAATACAAATTATAATTTTGCAAAGATAAATAGTATTTATAAGAAGTACTTACTTAGTTTTAAAAAGGGTACAGAGAATATTAGTAAGGTTAATAAAGATAATATTTTAGAATATAAGAGTAAGAAAGATTATAAAGATGGAGTAATATTAGAAGTGGATGATGTGTACAATGTTAAGATGTTAGAAAGTGGGCTTGTAGTTTTTGTGGGAGAAAAGGACGGAATAAGAAACAGTATAATCGTGCAGCAGAGTAATGGAATTGATATAGTGTATGGGTTCATTAATAATACTGATGTTAAAGTGTATGATTATGTAGAAAAGGGTACTATTATAGGTACAGCTAATAAAGAATTATATTTAGCATTCCAAAAAGAAGGAGAAAGTATTAGTTACGAACCATATATTGAGTAAGATAAAGATAGATATTTCTACTTATGTAATAGTGCTTCTTTCGTTTTTAGCTGGGTACTTTGAATATACTTTTCTTACGATAATTATAATAATTGTTCATGAGATGGGACACTTTTTAACTGGGTATTTTCTTAAACTTAAGGTAAAAGAAATTAATGTGTTTATGTTTGGTGGAGTGACTATTTTTAATGAAGACTTAAATTTAAATATATTTAAAGAGCTTTTAGTGGTAGTGATGGGACCGGTAACACAAATGTTGTTTTATATATTAGTGTACTACCTTTATACTAAAGGGTTTGTAAGCGTGAATACTATGGAGAAAGTAAGCAAGATAAACTTACTACTTCTTAATTTCAACTTACTTCCAATATTACCACTTGATGGCGGGAAAATATTAAATAATATTCTAGACCTAATGCTTTCTTATGATTTAGCGCATAAAGTTAGTTTAGTTGTTTCATTTTTAGCTTTGCCTTTGGTATTTCTTTTTGACAATAAATTAATTATAATTTTAGTAGTTATTAGTTTATTAATGAG
>CAVITD010000076.1:0-12749 GCA_963645645.1 uncultured Eubacteriales bacterium | reverse complement strand
CTTGTTCAGGAACAATGGGAACAAGCACTGTAAGTGAAACCTTAAGTGCAACAATTACATATAGTGTAACCTTAACAGTTAATAATGGTTCGGGTGGAGGAACTAAGACAGTTAATTCTGGTTCAAGTGCTATATTTACTATAACACCTAATAGTGATTACAAATTTGAGCTTGAAAGTGATACATGTGGTGGAACACTTTCAGGTTCAACATATACAATAAGTAATATAACTGCAAATAAGTCATGTAGTATTTCATTTAAAAAAGCGAAAACATTATATAATCAGATATTGGCTGACAATCCTACTGTAAGCACAAGAAGTGATTTTAGCAGTACTTTTACAAATACTACAACTGGAACGATATATAGAACAACAGAAGCAAATTATCATAATACTTCTTCGACGACAGTATATTATTATGCGGGTTATACAACTAATAACTGGGTTAAGTTTGGTGGGTATTACTGGAGAATAATAAGAACGAATGCAGATGGAAGTGTAAGACTTTTATACCATGGAACTAGTGCTAGTTCGACGAGTGCTTATATATCTACTTCAGCATTTAATTCATATACCTATAACTCAGTATATGTAGGGTACATGATAGGTACATCTGATAGTACAATAAAAAAAGTAATTGATTTATGGTACAGTAATAATTTGTCAAGTTATTCAAGTTACATTAGTACAACAGCAGTATATTGTAATGATCGTACTAAAGGTGGAGAATATTATCACGATTCATCGGATGACGAATCATTCTATTATGCTGGCAGTAAAAGATTAGAACGGAGTCCCATTAGCCCAACTTACAATTGTACATCATCTTCTGACGCGTTTAGTGCATCTAATTCCAGTGCTAAATTAACTTATCCAATTGCACTTATGACAGCAGATGAAATTGTGTATGCAGGTGGCGAGTATAGAAATGAGTTAAGTAGTCCTTATGCTTGGTACACTTTAAATAGTGAAGATAGTAGTTCTACGGGAAATACTGGTTGGTGGCTTATGACTCCAAGTTCTTGGACTTATTTAGGTGTAAATCATCTTCCTTATATATATTACGTAAGAGATAATTTATACCTTGGCTATTTTGGTGAAGATAGAGTAGATGATAAAATTGCCGTCCGCCCAGTCATCTCTGTTAACTCAAATTTCGTAGTAAAATCAGGAAATGGAACAGCTTCGAGCCCTTATAGTATGTAATACTAAAATGCTAGAAAGTGGGTGCTAATGCACTCTTTTTTCTTGATTTAACGGGTAAATGTATGTATAATATGTATAAGGAGTGATGGTATGCTACAAAAACCAAAGGGAACATTAGATATATATGGTGAAGATGGTAAGATATTTGATTATATTAGTAATTATACAAGTGCTTTTATGTCTTTATATAATTATGAATTTATTAAACTTCCTACATTTGAGAGTACTGAACTATTTTATAGGGGTGTAGGAGATACTACTGATATAGTAAATAAAGAGACTTATGATTTTGAAGATAAGAGTTTTAGAAAGATGACTTTAAGACCAGAAATGACAGCTGGAACAGCTAGGTGTTTAATTGAAGATAAGTTATATGCTGAAGGTGTTAAGAAATTCTATTATTTAGGAAGTTGTTTTAGGTATGAAAGACCTCAAAGTGGAAGGCTAAGAGAGTTTACTCAGTTTGGGGTAGAATGTTTTAATGTGAGTAATCCTAAAGTGGATGCTGAAGTTATATCTCTTGCTTATAGATATTTATCAGGTTTAGGGCTAACTAATTTAGTGGTTAAGTTAAATAGTTTGGGTAATAAAGAAAGTAGAAAAGAGTATAACGAAGTAATAAGAGAGTATTTAAATAAAGATTATGATAATTTATGTGATACTTGTAAAGAAAGATTATCTAAAAACCCACTTAGAATATTAGACTGTAAGTATGATGGAGAAAGAGAATATATTAAGAATGCTCCTAAAACACTTGATTATTTGAATATAGAGAGTAAGAGTTATTTTGAAGAAGTTAAAGAGTCTTTAGAAAGTTTAGGAATACCTTATGTAGAAGATGCGACTTTGGTAAGGGGACTAGATTATTACAGTCATACTGTGTTTGAGATAGTTAGTGATATACCAGAGCTCGGAAAAGCAAATACTTTGTGTGGTGGTGGAAGATATGACGGTTTAGTAGAGTTATTGGATGGACCTTCTACACCTGGTATAGGTTTTGCAATGGGTATTGAAAGAATTATAATACTTTTAAAGGAACTAGAGTGTTATGTTCCTGATAGAGAGTTAGATGTGTTTGTAATGAATTTAGATAATACTAACTATGCTTTTCAGATAATAGACGATTTAAGGCTTAGTGAGTTTTCAGTAGAAACAGATTATACTGGTAAGAATATGAAAGGTATGTGGAAATTAGTTGATAAGTTAAAGCCTAAGTTTGTTTTAATAATTGGAGAAGATGAAAGATTAAATGATTACATTACAGTAAAAGATAATGTTACTAAAGATGAAGTGAAAGTTAAGACAAGTGAGTTAATAGATTACTTGAATACAAATATTTAAATTATTGATGGGGGAAATTATGAAGAGAGATAAATTATATTTAACACTGTTATTAGAAGCAATAGACGATGAAAGGTTACCTATGCCGTTTTATGTTTCTCGTGGTGCAGCAATTGGACACGTTGATAAAGACAACATGATGTTTACTGATATATTAACTAGTCAGAAATATGTAAATGTTTTAAAAGCTAATGAAATTGGACTAATGGATGGATACGCAAATCCTATACCAATTGGTAACTTTAAAACTGGGTTATCTTTATCTAAAGAGAAATTAAGTGAGTACTTTAATTTTATGGATCATATGGTATTTCTTATAATGGAAGATAATTCAATTACTATAATGCCTACTAGTAAGTTTGAAGAAGAACTTGGTGTTAAGTTAAACTTAAATTATGTAGATGAGACTAATGAGTTATTAGATGCTTTAGTAAGTGGTAAACTTAATGCTGAAGATTATTTAAATAGTGTAGAAGATAGTTTGAATAATAATGCTGATAGATCTAAGGAAATAGAAAAAGCTATTAAGGAGAAAATAGATAAACCAATAAGTGAAGTTGTAGCTAAGGTTAAAGAAAGTATAATTAATCAGGATGATGCTGTTAAATAGGTTATAACTTCTGTATATAAGTATGCTATGTTTGGAAGTAAGTTTAAGAGTAATATCTTGATATATGGTCCAAGTGGATGTGGGAAAACTGCCCTTATTAAAGAAGTTAGTAAGATGTTAGGTCTACCTATACATATTGAAGATATGACTAAATTTACAGTAAGTGGTTATAGAGGAGCGTCTGTTGAAGATATACTTGTTAGTTTGTATAAAGAAAATAATGGAGATTTAGAGACTGCTGAACACAGTATTCTATTCTTAGACGAGATAGATAAGAAAGCTAGAACTGAAAGTGATAGTGAAGTAACTTCAGCTGGTGTGTTAAAAAGTTTACTTAAGATAGTTGAAGGAGATACTATAGAAGTAGAGATAAACCCATCTACTGGAGATACAATAAACTTTGATACAAGCAAACTCTTGGTAATCGCAGGTGGTGCATTCACTGATTTGTATAACCAAAAAGCAGAAGAAAAGAAGAATACTGTAGGTTTTGGAAGTGAAGTATCTAGTGTTAATAAGAGTATACAATACGGTACAGAGCTTACTATAAAAGACTTTGAGAAGTTTGGTATGCCACTTGAATTTATGGGAAGATTTAAGACTATTATTAGAATGAATAAGTTGAGTTTAGAAGACTTAGTGAAAATTCTTAAAACTAGTAATCTTAGTGAAATGAAAAACTATGTTGATTTGTTAGAGAGTAAAGGTATTAAAGTGGATGTTCCAGAAGAGTTATATGAAAGAATTGCGAAGTTAGCATACTCTTATGGTACAGGCGCTAGAGGGTTAAATATTGTGGTAGATAATATTTTTGATAATATCTTATATGAGTTATTCGAGGGTATGGACAAAGTAGAAAGTATTACTCTAGGGAAAGACATAGTAAAAGATAAGAGTGATTATGTTTTAAAGAAAGTGATGTAAATGGATGTAAAAGAAATAGAAAGAAGTATAATAAAAAGGTTTAGAAAAGAGATATATAGGCCATTTGTAAGGGCAGTAGACGAGTTTAATTTAATTAATGAAGGAGATAAAATAGCTGTTTGTATAAGTGGTGGTAAAGACTCATTTTTGCTTGCTAAATGTTTAGAAGAGTTAAAACGTCATGGTAAAGTTAAGTTTGATTTAGAGTTTATTTTAATGGATCCAGGATATAAAAGTGAAAACCTAGATTTGATACATTATAATAAGGAAAAGCTAGGACTTAATATCAATGAGTTTCAATATAATATATTTGACCAAGTAGATGGAGAAAAGAACCCATGTTATTTATGCGCTAGGAAAAGAAGAGGAGCACTGTACAATAAAGCTCAGGAACTAGGATGTAATAAAATAGCTTTAGGACATCACTTTGACGATGTAGTTGAGACTATATTAATGAGTTTGTTATTCAATGGGGAATTTAAAACAATGATGCCTAAACTAAAGAGCACTAACTTTAAGGGAATGGAATTAATTAGACCATTATATTTTGTGAGAGAGAGTGATATAATAAGTTTCTGTAAATATAATGACTTACACTTTATAGACTGTGCTTGTAGTGTTACTAAAAAAGGTACAGGTATGAGAAAAAAGATGAAAGATTTAATTAATACTTTAAATGAGTATTATAGGGGTGCTGATAAAAATATAATGAATGCTACTTATAATGTGAACTTGAATACTATTATAAGTTACATAAAGAAAGAGGAGGATTTGGAAAATGAAGAGTAAAGATTTTACTAAAGAGTTAGATATAACTAACTTAAATGGTAGTATTTTATCTACTGAAGATAAAGTGTTACTTACACTACTTAAAGAGAAAGGATGTACTAAAGGGGAATTATCTAAACACACTAATACAGTTTATAGTGAAGTTAAGCGTGTAATAGAAGAGATGGAAGTTAAAGGTTATGTTGTTCAAAGACAAGTAAATGAAATAACTTGTTTATACTACTTAACTATGCCAGGAGCTTATGAAGTACAAGATAGACTTAACACTGATACAGTTAAAATGTATAGAAATTATTTAGTTAGTGTGGGATTTTCTTATGATAATGTAATTAAGTTCTTAAAAAGAAAGTTTTATGAGTTCTATATTGCAGGAGTTTGGGACCCAACTGACTTAGAAGACCAATATAAAGCTTGGTGTGACTCAAATAATTTACAGTATGTAAACAGTGATGATTATAGCTTGAAATTGTATTAATTATATGATAGAATGAAATTATCCAAGATGAAGTTAGTTAATAAACCGACAAATAAGTAATTTGGAGACCTAATTAGTAGCTGGTGTTGAAGACTTATTTTAAATTAAGGATCCTAAAAGCTATTATGTGGACTACCACCTCGCATGATGAGCGAGTTTTATTAGACGCTTTGTTTTGGTTTTTTCTTTGGAGGAATTTATGAATTTAGAAAGATTAGAGAGTTTAGTTGGAGTAGAAGTTTTAGAAAGAATTAAAAATTTGAATATCCTAATAGTGGGCATCGGTGGTGTTGGTGGATATACGCTTGAGAGTTTAGTTAGATGTGGAGTAGAGAATATCACTATAATAGATTATGACAAGGTAGAAAGTTCTAACTTGAATAGACAGATTATTAGTAATTTAAGTAATATTGGAGAGTTAAAAGTTGATGCTGCAAAAAAGAGATATACTAATATAAATGATAAAATAAATTTAAAAACTATGAGTGTGTTTCTTGATAAAGATAATATTGATAGTATTAATATATGTCAGTTTGATTATGTGGTGGATGCTTGTGATAGTGTCCAAACTAAGGCACTTTTAATGGAAAAGTGCGCGAGTAAAAACATTAAGATAATAAGTAGCATGGGAACTGCTAAAAAGATGGATGCGAGTAAGATTAGTATAACTACACTTGATAAGACTAATTATGATAAACTCGCTAAGAAGTTAAGAAGTGTTGTAGATAAGAACATACAAAGGAAGATTAAGGTTGTTTCTAGTACTGAGCAAGTTAAAGATATAAATGTACTAGGAAGTAATAGTTTTGTACCTGCTATTAGTGGTTTACTTATAACAAATTATATTATAAATGATGTTGCAAATAGTTAACACTTATGGTATAATTAGTACCAGTAAGGTGGTGTGAATATGATAGACTTTACAAATTGTGAAAAGAATAAATTTAAAGCTTATGGTGGAAGAAATGGAAACAAGTTTGCAATTAAATATAACGGAGAAGACTATATGTTAAAGTTTCCAAGTAAATATGAATTAGATACATCATATACTAATGGAGTGTATTCAGAATATTTAGCATGTAAGATTATTAAAAGTATGGGTTTAAATGTTCAAGATGTAATACTAGGTAAATACTTTATAAATGGAGAATACAAAGTTTGCGTTGCGTGTAAAGATTTTACTGATAATGATACAGTTTTAAAAGAGTTTAGCTTTTTTAAAAATAAAGAATTTGGTACTTCTGGATATTCAACAGATTTAGACGAAGTCTTACAGGCTATTAGAAATCAAGATATATATGATAAAGATAAGTTAAATGCATATTTTTGGGATTTGTTTGTAGTAGATGCTTTTTTAGGAAATTTTGATAGACATAATGGTAACTGGGGTTTCTTAATTAATAATAGAGAACAAATAGCTAGTATTGCGCCTATATATGACTGTGGTTCTTGTTTGTATCCAGGGTTAACAGACGATTTAGTTAAGAAAGTAATACATAGTCCTTCTGAAATGGACAAGAGAGTTACAGTATTTCCTAATTCTGCATTAAAGACAAATGATAAAAAGATAAACTATTATAATTTGATTAAGTCTAGAAAGTATGCTGACTTAAATAAGGCTGTTTTAAGAATTTATCCTAAAATTAATTTAGATAAAATATATAGAATTATAGATAGTGTTGAGAGCTTAGACGTTGATAGAAAACTTTTTTATAAAGGAATACTTTTTGCAAGATATGAAATGATATTAAGTCCAGCTTTTGATGCGTTAGTAAAGCGTGAGGATAGAGTGACATCGGCTATCGCGGACTATGGAATAGTCTCAAGTGTAGAAGATTATTAATCTTTGATGAGATGCTGGAAGTGATGCCCAGCCACGCTTAACATGAAAAAGATTAAGAAAAACTTAGTCTTTTTTCGTTGTACATTATAAAAATTACCGGCAAAATAACCGGTAAAAGCTATGAAAATAATTAAAAACAAAAAGATTAAAGTTCGCCTTTAATCTTTTTATTATATTCAAATATTGCTTGCTCGTATTTGTTGTCTCCTGGGTGGTAATACTTGCTTGTTTTTATATTGTCTGGTAAGTACTGCTGTTTAACATAATGATTTTTATAGTTGTGTGGGTATTTATAGTTAGGGGAAGTAGTTCTAATGTGTTCAGGAACTCTACCAACGTTGTTTCTTTTTAAATCATTTATAGCAGCGCCATAAGTTGCTTCAATTGTATTACTTTTAGGACTAAGAGACATTTCAATAACAGCTTGAGTAAGTGGCTTGTATAACTCAGGTAAACCAAGTCTTTCTGCACTTTCAATTGCAGTTAATACTTTAGTTTGCAAAGTAGGGTTAGCAAGTCCAATGTCTTCATAAGCGATAACTAGCATTCTTCTATAAAGAATATCAAAGTCTCCTGCATCTATTAATCTAACGAGATAGTGAATAGCTGCATCTACGTCACTTCCTCTTATACTTTTTTGAAAAGCACTTATAACATCATAGTAGCCGTCTTCGTTTTTGTCATAATATAAATTAGTTCTAGGGCTTACTTCATTAATATTTTCTATTGTAAATTTAGAACCAAAACTATTATAACAAAATTCAACTAAATTATATGCAAACCTTAAGTCTCCACCAGATAAATGCGCGATATGCTTTTTTATGTCTAGAGTTAGTTCTATATCAGGATATACTTCTATTGCTCTATCTAAAGCATTTTCTATATCGCTTTCTGTTAACTCGTGAAGTTCAATAAGCTGGCATCTACTTCTAATCGCAGGATTAATTGAATGATAAGGGTTAGAACTAGTTAGTCCAATAAGAGTTAGTTTACCACTTTCAATGAAAGAGAGTAGTAAGTCTTGCTTATCTTTGTTCATTCTATGAATTTCGTCTACAATTAAAACTAAGTTATCTATTATTTTACTTTCTTCAAATACAACTTCAAAGTCTTTCTTGCTATTTATAGTCGCATTTAGTAATCTATAAGGACAGTTTAATTCATTCATTAGTGTAAGAGCAATAGTAGTTTTACCAATTCCGCTTTTACCATAGAATATAGTATTAAATATCTTTTTATTTTTAACTAAGTTATTAAGTATTTTATTTTCCCCAACAATATGAGTTTGTCCGACTATCTTATCTAATGTGTTTGGTCTTAATTTACTTGCTAAGTTTTCCATATATTAACCACCTAGACATTATTTTATCATATTTTTCACTCTTTTTATATGGGTTTTTGTTATTTGTTCTACAAAGAATATAATCTATACTAGTATTAAGATAATATATTCTAAATTGAAATACATTTTACATATAAACTACAAAAATATTAATTTTTAATGAAAAATGAGAATATTAGTATTTTCTTTTTTTTAATTATTTGGTAAAATTATAGTAGTGAAGATATATGAAGTATGTAGAAGATTATTTATTGTTTTTAAAAACTGAGAAGAAGTTAGGAGATAATACTATTAACTCTTATATGCTTGATTTGGAAGACTTTTTTAAAGTTTTTAATGGTAATGTGGAGTCTTGTACTAAAAAGGATGCTATGTCTTACATAAGCTTTATAAACGGGCTTGAAGTGAGTACTATTAATAGGCATATTTCTTCGCTTAAGAGTTTCTTTAATTATTTAGTAGATGAAAATATAATAAAGGTAAGTCCAATGGAGGAAGTTAGTTCTTTAAAGAAGACTAAGAGGTTACCTAAGTATTTGAGTATTTCTGAAGTAGATAAATTACTTAATATTCCATTAAATAGTGAGTTTGACTATAGAAATAAAGCTATGCTTGAACTTATGTATGGAACAGGGCTTAGAGTAAGTGAGCTTGTTAGTATTGAATATTCTAACATTGATTTTGAAAATAGTATAATTAGAATTAATGGTAAAGGGAAAAAGGAAAGAATTATTCCACTAGGGGAAGTTGCTAGTTATTACTTGAAAATCTATTTAAATGATTATAGAAGTAAGTTATTAAAGAGAAATACATATAATCAAGTTTTTCTTAATAATCATGGTAAGCCTATTACTAGGCAAGGGTTTAACTATATTCTTGAAAATATTAGAGAGTTAACTGGTATTACAAAAGAGATTACTCCGCACGTGTTAAGGCATAGTTTTGCAACACATTTACTTGAAGGTGGGGCTGATATAAGGAGTATTCAGGAGATGCTAGGGCATGAGAATATAAGTACTACTAATATTTATACGGAAGTAGTAAATGATGTATTAAGAAGTAACTATGAAATGTATCATAATAGAAGTCATAAGGAGTGAGGAAAATGTTTAAAAGGGTATTTTTAATTGTAACAGATAGTTTAGGAGTAGGAGAAGCTAAAGACGCGGACAAGTTTAATGATGTGGGTGCTAATACTTTAGGGCATATTATAGATGGGGATAACTACCACTTACCTGTGTTTGAGAAACTTGGACTTACTGATATAGTAAAGAATGACGGAAAGTACAAGTTTGGTTATCATGGTAAAATAGAGCCAGCTAATAAAGCTAAAGACACATTAAATGGGCATTATGAAATGATGGGTATAGTGTATGATAAACCATTTATGACTTATCCTGATGGGTTTCCTATTTATTTGATTAGTGAAATTCAAAGAGTTACTGGTAGACAAGTAATAGGTAACTGTGCAGCTAGTGGAACAGAGATTATAAAAGAACTTGGGGAAATGCATATGAAAACTGGTGCGATTATAGTTTATACTAGTGCTGACAGTGTTTTACAAGTAGCTGCGCATGAAGATATTATTCCATTAGAAGAATTGTATAGCATTTGTGAAAAGATTAGTAAACTTGTGTTTAACGAAGAATATAAGGTTGGTAGAATTATTGCTAGACCATTTATTGGTAAACCAGGAGACTTTACAAGAACTCCTAATAGAAAAGATTTTACACAAGTACCACCTAAAAATGTAATGACTATGTTATATGATAAAGGGTATGACGTTCTAGCACTTGGCAAGATTAAAGATATTTTCGCTGATACAGGAATTACTCACGGGCTTAAGACTAAAAATAATATAGACGGACTTATTAAATTAACAGATTTTGCTAGAAGTGATTTTAATGGGCTACTTTTCTTAAACTTAAATGACTTTGATAGTAAGTATGGACATAGAAGAGATAAAGACGGATACTTGAAATGCTTAGAAGAGTTAGATGAGTATTTACCAGTATTTTTAAACAAACTAAAAGAGGACGATTTAGTTATATTTACAGCCGACCATGGAAATGACCCAACTTATGTAGGAACAGACCATACTAGAGAAAACGTGCCTGTTATATTCTTTAGTAAGAGTTTTAAATATCGTGGAACTTTAGAAACAAGAGATACTTTCGCTTGTATAGGCGCTACTATACTGGATAACTTTGGTATTGAAAATACTTTAGGCTTGGGTACTAGTTATTTAGATGAATTAAAATAAGGAAGACAAATGACCGTCTTCCTTTTAATATTATTTACATCTAGCTTGATTTCTGCTAGTATTTCTAGCGCTGTTTCTACTAGTATTACGTGCATTATTTCTTGCACTTTTTCTGCTAGTGTTTCTAGCATTATTTTTCATGTTAGCCATCTTATCACCACCTACTAGTATTATGTAATGTTTATTTTATTTAATTCATTAAAATGTATTATTTTATTGGTAATATTTGACTAAGAAAATTATTTGATGTATAATACTATTTACTCGGAGGAAGTATGAAAAAAGAAACAAAAGCATCACTTCTTGCTATTTTAATCGCACTTGAAGGTTTAACTGTTATAGATATGACGAGCAGGATAATTGCCATAAATAAGGTAAACAATTATAAAAAGTGTTTGGTTTCAATAACACAGATGGAATACTTTAATTACTTTGTTACTCTAGGCATTAATAATAATTACTTTTTAGTTAGTTTTACTAAAGGAGAAGAGAACTATTTTAAAGTGGTTAATAAAGAACATGAATTAGTTATATTACCTGAGATAAAAGGATATACTGTAGTAAGTGAAGACACTGTTATATTGGAAACTGGAGAAAAGGGTAGTAAGATGTTTTACTATTTTAATCTTGTAAGTGGAGAATTTAAGATAATTAATGCTAATTCGGTTACTTTGTTTAATAATTATTTGTTAGTTGAAGAGCAAGAACTAATAGAGAATATTAGTAATAAGGATGGAGTTGTGTATAAAAATAAAATAACTACTTCAAATTATAAGCTATATGATTTAGAGTTAGATAAAGTAATTGATGAGAAATTCTCTATTTATTGTTTTGATAAGAATACTAATATACTGCTTTTAAGTGATAAATTAGATAATTATATTGTTAATACTAATAATAATGAGTTATTACATTTTTATGGGCAAGTTAAGCATATGGTAAATAATTATATTGTTATCAAAGAAGAAAACTATCAATATTTAGTTTATTATAATGCTAAATACAATACAATTGATAATATGAATGTAGCTGATAAGATGGTTGACGTTATAGCGCTTGATAATGAGAATGTGCTTATTTTAAGAAATAATGGAGAATATTCTAGTGTGTATTCTACATTAACTAATGAATATATTGATAGTTTAATGAATAAAAGGATTATACATACTTATGAAAATACTTCTATATTAGTAAGTGATATGGAAAACTCTGTTTTAGAGTTATATAGTATAGACGGAAAAACTCTTTTACTTACTGTGAATGGGGGTTACTTTTCTTCAATGTATGCAAGTAATTTATGTTGCTACTGTATAATTGTGAAGAGTGGTAGTGAGAGTGTAGTATTTGATATGTATGGTAATGTTTTAGTTAGAGGTAACTACACTATAGAAGAAATAAGTGAGATAGTAAGAAATATGACGTCTTATGAAAGAGATATTATTATAAAAGAAAATAAAAGTTTAGTTTTAAATGTGTAAAAAAGACATATTATTGTAGTAGGGTGGTGTATACTATTAATAATAATGTCTTTTTGTCTTTGTTAGTTTCTCTACTTGCGGGAGTTAGTACGTTTTTAGGTGGGCTTGTTGTTTTTCTTAAGTTTAAAGATAAAGATAAATTTATATGTTTTTGTTTGAGTTTTAGTTTAAGTGTCATGATTTTTATAAGTGTGTTTGAGTTAATTCCTGATAGTTCTTTGGTTTTGTATGATAAGTTTGGAATATTTTGGACATTTGTTATAGGTAGTGTGATGTTTCTTCTTGGAAAATCTTTGGTAACTAAAATTAATAATAAAATTGTCCCCCTACTATCTAATAATGATTTATACAGGGTAGGGGTTCTTAGTATGATAGCTTTGATGGTACATAATTTTCCAGAAGGAATAGCTACGTTTATGGCTAGTTATAACGATTTGAGTATAGGAATTAGTTTAGGTATTGCTATAATGTTACAT